>CACLYL010000001.1 GCA_902611135.1 uncultured Fidelibacterota bacterium
GTAATTTATCTTTAGATGGAACGTCAATGGAGTTAAGATTTTATGAAGGTGCTAATTATGTAGGTTTTGAAGCCCCATCTTTAAGCGCAGATAAAATCTGGGTCCTGCCTGCTGCTGATGGTTCAAATAATCAAGTATTAAAAACAGATGGATCAGGGAACCTTTCATGGGCAGATGTTTCTGCCTCATCAATTGGAACTTTATCTGGAGCTACTCCACTAGAGTTTGAAGGGGCGACATCGGATGCTTATGAAACAAGTTTTGCTGTAACAGATCCTACGGCTGACAGAACCATTACTATACCAAATGTTAGTGGAACCATGCTGACTACAGGGAATATGACCTCAATTACAACAACGGGGACCATAACTTCGGGGTCGTGGACTGCAACATCTATTGGCGATGGATATGTAGATAATGACTTAACAATTGTTGGAGGCTCTGTAAATAATAGTATAATAGGAGCAAGCACTCCTGCTGCAGGGACTTTTACTACTATTACTGGGTCAGGTTTAGATGTAAATGGGAATGCTGATGTTTCTGGTACAACTGCATTGGTCGGAGAGGTAACAGTAAATGCTGGTATTATTCCAGATGCCGAAGATGGTGCTTATCTGGGAACAAGTTCAGCAGAGTTTTCAGATGTGTTTTTAGCAGATGGTGCTGTTTTGAATCTTGGAAATGATCAAGAAGTGACGCTAACACATGTTCACAATACAGGCGTTTTATTAAATAGTACAAATGAGTTTCAATTTAGAGATAATGCTTTGAAGGTACATTCATCTACAGATGGGCAATTGGATATTGATGCAGATACAGAAGTAGAGATAGCAGGTACAACAATAGATATGAATGGGAATGTAGATATATCGGGGACGATTGTGAATGGTTCTACAATTACCTCTACGGGAGCTGTATTGCCTGCGAGTTCAGATGGAGCGGCTTTAGGCTCAGCATCAGCAGAATGGTCGGATGTATTTGTAGCA
Organism: uncultured Fidelibacterota bacterium; assembly: GCA_902611135.1. Classification (GTDB taxonomy): domain Bacteria; phylum Fidelibacterota; class Marinisomatia; order Marinisomatales; family UBA1611. Next base: position 987 of record CACLYL010000001.1, read on the forward strand.
GATGCAGGAGTACTTAATCTTGGAGATGATCAAGAAGTGACGCTAACACATGTTCATAATTCAGGCATAATTATTAATAATACAAATGAATTTCAATTTAGAGATTCAGATTTGAAAGTTTATTCATCTACAAACGGGCAATTGGATATTGATGCAGATAATGAGATTGAAATTACAGCACCCAATTTAGATATAGATGCTTCTTCAGGCGTTAATATTTCAAATGATTTAACGGTTGGAGCATCTATTAATTCGACTGGTGCCGTTCTTCCTGCTAGTGCGAATGGATCTGCTCTAGGTTCTGCCTCAAAGGAATGGTCAGATTTATTTTTGTCTGATGAGGCCATAATAAAATTAGGAGCAGACCAAGATGTGACACTAACACATGTTCATGATGCAGGGATAATCATTAACAATACAAATCAATTTCAATTTAGAGATTCAGATTTGAAAGTTTATTCATCTTCAGATGGTCAATTAGATATTGACGCAGATAATAAAGTTGAAATTACGGCTACTACATTAGATGTTAATGGAGATCTAGACTTATTAACTCAAGCAACGGATATTGATTTGATAGACAATAATAGTTCCGGATTATCCTTTGATTCCAACGGGAAGGCTGGCATTTTAGAAATTGTGACAACCAACTCATCTGAATCTGTAAACATGAGTGGAAATTTGGATGTAGATGGTACAACAAATTTAGATGCCGTTGATATAGATGGTGCTGTTCAGATAGACGGAGCAGTATCAATAGGTGTAAATGATACAGGTAAAGATGTAAAATTGTATGGAGCAACTTCCGGAGCTTATATAGAGTGGGATGAAAGCGATGATGAATTACGAACGGTTGGTTCTGCGGTACTTGATGTTGTTAAAGACAAACTATTAATTGGAGGAAGCGCAGTTACTACTACTGCAGCTGAGTTAAATCTATTAGATGCAGGTGCAAGAACAGCCTCAACGTATGATATGGCAAGTGGTGCATCTTTCACAGTTGATGCTGCTCAACAATCCATTACAATTACATTAAATGCAAACCTTGGAGATGATGCTTCATTATCTGAAATAACAATTTCAAATACATCAGTTTTAGCGACGTCAGTGGTGATTGCAAGCTCAAGCGCAGGTCCAGTTACAATTAATGAAGTCGCCTCAGGGTCATTTAAGTGTATTATTAAAAATACAACTGGATCTCAGATAAACGATGATGCAACGCTAGTTCTTAATTGGGTGGTAATATAAATTGAAGAGAAATACTTTGATATACACATTTAAAAAGCTTCTTTTTTTAAGTTTTTTTGTATTAAATGCTAGAGCAATAGGCCAAGAATTTAAAATTCAATTTTCTCATATTCCTATTGGACAAGGAATAACGCAAAATGATTCTATTGGATTTATGAGTAGTATCGGTAGTGGGATAACAAATACTTCGAGCTCTGATTCTTTTTCATTGGGGGTAGGCTTTTTAGAAAGCTCACAAAATGCATTTTCAGAACCGCCAACAATCACTGATGTTATTTTCCCTTCCAGCTTTGGTCGGAATCAAACACCTTCAATTGTTGAGGTTAGATTATATGACCTTAATGGAATAAAAAATGTAAAGTTGGAACTACAAAAAGGAGGATCAAATGATCTAATTCAAATTTCAATGGAAAGGAATAATGATGATTCTTTTCAGGCTGTTATTCCAGATTCTATCTTTAAAGTAAAAAACTTTAGAGCAAGAATTGTTGGGACAGATAATATGGGCGAAAGCACTTTTTCTAATTATTATTCATCAGAAGTTTATGTGAAAGAGGATAAGTTGTCTACGAATAATGATTATAGTCATTATCCAAGTGGGATATTAAAAAGTCAATGGAGACTTTTATCTTGGCCAGCAAAGCTTTTTGATAACAGTTTAGCTTTTTCAGAATTAAAAGATGGACATGTCTTTTACAGGTATTCAAGAGTTAAGAAAAATTTTGTCATCGCAGACTCTATAGAATTAAATAAGGCATATTGGTTTCGCCATGAATATGTTGATCCAGTTATCTTTGAAGAAGATTCTAGTATAGCAATTCCATTATCTGAGTATTCGATATCGCTTTCTCAAGGTTGGAATTTGATCGGCAGCCCTTTTTCTTTTCCAGTCACTTTTAAAAAGGATAGTTTGGTCGGTGATTTACATGCATATAATGGTAAAGAGGGTAAGGAAGGCTGGGATCATAATCAAAACCTTTTATATCCATGGAATGGTTATGTGGTATATGCTTATCAAGAATCAGAAATAACGATTCTTCCGTTTACAGGTGGCTCTTCTTCAAGAAGCCTGGCAAAAGAGGATGGATGGGATTTAAATATATATATTGAAGATGAACTCTCTTTTGATCATTCTGCAAAAATTGGGAATAAGAGAAATGCAAAAGATGGATTAGATATGTATGATAGTCCTTCAATACCACATTTTAAACAAAATTTAAAAATTACCATGGATTTAAATGGAAATAATCAATTTAATTATTCTAAAGACATTCGAAATGATCAGAATTTTAATGGGGTATGGAACTTTCAGATCAGTGATAATAAAAAGAATAACTCGATATCTTTAAAAGGGAAATTAAACGGCATGATACCTAAGGATTTAATCTTAGCATTAATTGATATACCAATGAGAAGAACAATTTATGATTTTACAATGAGTGAATATCAAATAAATAAAGAATCTAATGTCCCCTATGAATTAAAGCTAATCGCAGGGAATGAAGATTTTGTAAACTTTACTGTAGAGCAACTCTTGAATAATATACCGACCCAATTTTCATTAGGTCAAAATTACCCTAACCCATTTAATCCTATTACAACGATCAATTATTCACTCCCTGAACGCTCAAATATTAATATTTCTATTTATAATGTCATTGGACAGGAAATTGCTGTGTTATTAAACATGCAGAAAGAGCACGGTTATCACTCGACTAGTTGGAATGGCATTGATCGTTATGGAAAGCCAGTTTCATCGGGAGTTTATTTTGCTAGGATGACGACTAAGAATTTTTCACAAACCAAAAAAATGCTGCTTTTGAAATAACCTAAAAGATTACATTCAGGGATAAAGTGTATTCCCGTTTATATCAGTTTTCAGGAACCATAAATCACTAAAATCAGCATTTTTAAATCCATAACTTTCTGTGCCACCTGTTATTACAAATCCTCCATCAAGTGTCGTTGTTATACCAAATCCATAATCATTTTTCACGCCACCAAATGTTTTTGTCCATTCGGTATCTCCGTTAAGATCCATTTTTATTAGCCACATATTGTAAGCATTGTTATTAAAGCTATAACGACTGCTAATTAATATATATCCGCCTGTTGGTGATTTTTGAAGCACATTCCCATTTTTTCCATAAAAACCACCAAATGATTTTATCCATTGCTGCGATCCAACTGAATCCACCTTTATGTTATGAAGGTCTGTATTATCGTTCCCAAATGATTCAGAGGTCGCAAATATTAAATATCCCTCATCCTCAGTATTAATAATCGATCTTCCATATTCATTGTTGCTACTTCCATAAGTATTACTCCAAATTTCATTTCCATCGTGATCAATATTTAATAACCAAATGTCGTGCCCACCATTACCATATGAACTAGTGCTTCCTAGCAACAAGTAGCTATTAGATTCTATTCTAATATCATAACCTTTGTCATCACTATCTCCACCATAAGTCTTTTCCCAAGAAAGCTCTCCTTGAGAGTTGGTTTTCAGGATCCAAAGGTCAGATTGATTTAAAGTTGAGTTTTGCTTCTCTCCGATAATAATATATCCACCATCATCATCCTGAAGAACTTGAGATGCTCTATCATTTCCAGAAGTACCAAATTTAGCATTCCAATCCATTAGGCCTGAGGCATCTATTTTAATAATCCATGCATCTTCTTCCCCAAAACCATAAGACTTTGTAAATCCAGAGATAATGAAGCCATCATCTATAGTCTGTTTAATATGTCTAGCTTCATCATGTTTACTTCCACCATAGGTTTGAAACCACAATCTATTTCCTGAATAATCTGTTCTCAAAAGGCAAATATCTTTATTTTCTGTTCCTACACTGCCTAATATGGCATATCCCATATCACTGGTCTGTATAACTGTATATCCAAATTCACTTTCATTGGGATTTCCAAAGGTTTTATTAAAAATTAAAAAGTTATCAAGAAATAAAGTGACTGTATCACTAGTTGAGTAATTACCAAGAGTATCATAGGCTTTGATAAAGGCATTATAGGTTCCATTTTCTAACCCTTTTGTTATCCATTTTAGTTCATATGGTTCAGAGGTATCTGTAATGCCACTTGAATCATTATTAATCCATAGTTCAACTCTTAAAATTGGGTTTTCATCAACTGATTCGCAAACGAAAATAACCGTATCAGAGACCACAGAATTATTTTCGGGGGATAAAATTGACGTTTTTGGTCCGTTAGTATCTACATCCTTATTAGGATCTTCACATCCAAACCAAATCAAAAGAGTGAATAATGAAAGGGATATCTTTTTCATTAAGAGGTCAATAAACTTTATTTTGATAAACTTTAGTAGTAAAGTTAATTTATTTCAGATAAAATACCATCCCAAAAAGTAATTCGCGCTTGCATTGCTGATCTTGCTGCATTAGTTGCTTCAACCCACTTCCCTTCATCGTTTTGACAAAGTTTTTTAACCATTTTTAAAGCTGCAGGAGTATGTTCATTTTCATCAAGGCCGATATGTCTATCAAGATAATAAATAAAAGACTTTATTTTACCTTTATGCTTTTTATCTAACTCATTTAATATAGATTTAAACATAGATGGAATAACTTCCTCTCTGCCAAAAGTAAATATAGATGCGATTACATGTTCGGGCGCATTTTCAAGAATTTCAAAAGTTTTATTGACAAATATTTTTGAGTGATCTGGCGCACCACTTTTATTTAACGCATCATGAACACTTAAATGCTGAATTTCATTTAGAAACGTGTTAATAGGTGTAATATTAGCACCAGATTGCTTCATTGCATGGCAATACATCTCAAAGTGGCTCATGTGCTGACCATATTGATCTATGTCTGACTCTTCTTCCTTAACTATTTCGTTAACTAGTCTGGAAGGGGTACCTTTTCCCTTTGGCACCCATGGAATATCAACACACGTTAGTTTCCTTTGGAGTGATTTTAATATAGACATAAAGTCCCAGACTGCAAATATATGAGATTCCATGAATATATGCAAATGATCCAAACTTTTAATCGATCTGTAAATACGATGGTTTTGTAATGCTTCACGTTCCTTTTGAGTAGCATCAAGAATCTTTAAAATATCATTTTTGAGGAACCAAAACATTGTCTAAATGTTATTTATAGTCAGATAATGGTGGGCAAGTGCAAACAAGATTTCTGTCACCATATGCATTATCAACTCTACCAACACATGGCCAATACTTATATTCATTGAGCCATTTTTCAGGAAAAGCTGCTGTCTCTCTTGAATATTTATGATCCCAGGAGTCTGATATAACATTTTTAATTGTGTGTGGTGCATTTTTAAGTGGATTATCAGTTGGGTCAAATTCGCCAGAAATAATCTTATCTATTTCAGCTTTTATAGAAATCATTGCGCTGCAAAAACGATCTAATTCTTCTTTTGATTCACTTTCTGTTGGTTCAATCATCATTGTTCCAACAACAGGCCATGACATTGTTGGAGCATGAAAACCATAATCCATTAATCTCTTAGCGATATCTTCCTCAGAGATATTTGAAGCTTGTTTTATCGGTCTGATATCTATTATGAATTCATGAGCAGAGAATCCAGATACTCCTGTATATAATATAGGATAATGTGATTCCAGCTTCTTTGCCATGTAATTTGCGTTTAAAATTGCAATTTGAGAGGCTTCTCTTAATCCATCTGTCCCCATCATTTTTATGTATGAATAAGATATGGGTAAAATACTTGCACTGCCAAAGGGTGCTGCAGAAACAGCTGAAATTGAGCTTTCTTTGTTTTCCTTGCTAAAAACATGTCCAGGAAGAAATGGAGATAAGTGTTCTTTGCAAACGATCGGTCCCATACCAGGGCCACCACCACCATGTGGGATACAAAAGGTCTTATGAAGGTTAATATGCATCACGTCACCCCCAAAATGACCAGGCTTTACTAATTCGACTAGCGCGTTTAAATTTGCGCCATCAATGTATATCTGTCCACCATGCTCATGAACCATATCACAGATATTTGTGATTGTGTGCTCAAATACACCATGCGTGGAGGGGTAAGTAAGCATCATAGCTGCTAAATTCTGAGAATGCAGTTGAACCTTTTCTGCAACGTCTCTCTCTGAAATATTCCCATGTTTATCACATTTTATCACTACTACTTTCATGCCAGCCATAACAGCTGAAGCTGGATTAGTACCATGAGCGGACTCAGGTATCAAACAAATATTCCGGTCTATATCCCCGTTATTCAAATGGAACTTTCTAATTACCATCAATCCTGCATATTCCCCTTGAGCTCCAGAATTTGGTTGCATAGAAATAGCATCAAAACCTGTAATTTGAATTAAATGAGTATTGAGCTCTTTAATCAAAATTCTATATCCCTCTCTCTGACTTGTTGGAGCATAAGGATGAATATTGGAAAACTCAGGCCATGTTACACTTTCCATTTCTGTGGTGCTATTTAGTTTCATAGTACATGAACCAAGTGCAATCATACTTGTATTTAAAGATAAATCTTTCGTTTCTAGTTTGTGTATGTAACGGAGAATTTCTGTTTCAGATCGGTATCTATTGAATGTGGGATGATTCAAATAAGAAGATTCTCTTTTTAGAGGCAAGTTGATTTTCTTCTTCTTATCGTATTTTAGTTCATTAACCTTAAATATTTTTAATATTTTAACAATATCAGCTTCAGTGGTTGTTTCATCAATAGAAATTCCTACACTTTTATCCGGAAATTTTCTAAAATTAAATTTTTCCTCTTCAGCGTTTTTTTCCCATCCTGATGCCTTAAAATTTATAGTATCAAAAAAACAATCACCAGAGAGATCAAATCCCTTAGCTTTAAGAGATGAGGCAAGTTGATTTGTTAATTTGAAAATCCTCATTGAAATAGCTTTTAACCCTTCAGGACCGTGATACACCGCGTACATTGAAGATATTATTGCGAGCAATACCTGAGCTGTACATATATTTGAAGTTGCCTTTTCTCTTCTAATATGCTGCTCTCTTGTTTGAAGTGCCATCCTCAAAGCAGGATTATTTTTTGAGTCATTTGTTAATCCAATAATTCTGCCTGGAATTTTTCTTTTAAATTGATTGGTAGTTGAAAAAAATGCAGCGTGAGGACCACCATTGCCCATTGGAACCCCAAATCGTTGAGAGCTCCCAATGGCAACATCTCCTCCCATTTCACCAGGAGGCTTAAAGAGCGTCAATGCCATTAAGTCTGTAGCAAAGCAAACAAAAGCACCTATTTCGTGAGATTTGTTACATATACTTGTATAGTCTTTGATTATACCTCGTGTGTCAGGACATTGAATAAGTACACCAAAAATGCTTGGTGTAAACTTAAATTTTTCTACTGAAGTAATCTTCAATTTTATTCCTATAGGTTCTGCCCTTGTTCTTAATATATCAATGGTTTGGGGGTGACATTGATCTGAAACCAAATATGTATTTTTATTAGGATCTCGATGATTATTGAAGAACATAACCATTGCTTCAGCAGCAGCAGTTCCCTCATCTAGTAGTGATGCATTGGCTATTGGTAAACTGGTTAGATCTGCGATCATAGTTTGATAATTTAAAAGAGCTTCCAAGCGCCCTTGGCTAATTTCTGCTTGATAAGGGGTGTATTGAGTATACCAACCAGGGTTTTCTAATATGTTCCTTTTTATAACAGTAGGTAAAATTGTATCGTAATAACCAGTACCTATGAAAGATTTAAATATTTTATTTTTCCTTGCGATTTCTTTTAATCTTTTCAAGATATCAAATTCTGAAATGGGTGGGAAACTATTTTTAGAATTTACATTAGTGTCTAAAATACTTTTTGGTATAACAGCCTCTATTAATTCATCTAAGGATTTTAGTCCTAATTCTGAAAGCATATCGGAATATTGATCATTTCTAGGACCAATATGTCGAGTTTTAAAATATTCTAACATTTTAACCTTTTAATCTATATTAAATTTCTTTTAACATACTACACTGTTAAATTAATAATGTATACTGAAAATATTTAATACGTTATTAGCAAAAGATTTTGTAATTTTGCTTCTAATGAGCGCTAAAAAAAAATTACTTTGAAAAAATCTTTTTCGAAAATTCTCCAGTTTTTTGAGAAAATGCATAAGAGTTTTGCGGGCTCCTAACTTTACTAAACAGCACCAGATAAGGTGCTTTTTTTTTACAAAGAGGTTTTTAAATGGAAAAATTGATCCAATTGCAAAATATTGACAACAAATTAAGGGATTTAAATGATTTATTAGGGGACTTACCATCAAAGGTTGATAAATTAAATATTGAGGAAAGCGAGCTTAAAGAATCCTTAATTTCAAAAAAAGACAGGCAAAAGCAAATTGAATTAGAAAATAATAAAATTGAAAATAGAATTTTAGGTATTGATGAAAAGGTAAATAAATTAAAAGATCAGTTGTTTTTAGTTACAAATAACAAACAATACGACTCTCTTATGAATGAAATTGATCATTTAAAAATTCAAAAGTCAGAATTAGAAACAGAGGTCTTAAATATGCTTCAAGAAAAAGAGTCTCTTGACGAAAATGTTGAATCTTTGGAGTCTAATTTAGAAAACATTACAAAAGATCTTTCAACACGTAAAAATAAACTGGAAAATGCGATCTCTATTTCAGCAGATGAAAAGCTATCTTTAGAGAATCAAAGATCTAAACAATTAAATGATATCGAACCAACCATTTTATCAACATATGAGAAAGTATTAGCTGCAAGGGAGGGGCTAGCGGTTGTAAATCTATCTGGAAACTCTTGCGGTGGTTGCGGAGCTAGTGTTCCAATGCAAAAGGTGGCAGAAATAAGAGCAAAAGTTGCAATGCACAGGTGTGATGTATGTGGTCGTTTTTTATATAGTGAAAAATTATCTAAGAATTAAAATTATTTGAGCCAGTTGGATGGTTACTTTTGGATTGCATTATGTGACCTAAAAGAGGAAAGTCCGGGCACCGCAGAGCAAAATGCTTCTTAATGAGAAGAGTTTTATTTAATAAAAAATGGAAAGTGCCGCAGAAAGTATACCGCCATATTTATGGTAAGGGTGAAAAGGTAGCGTAAGAGACTACCAGGTCGCAACGAAAGTTGAGATGCTTGCAAACCCCATTTGGTGCAAAATCAAATAGTATCCAAGACATTGCTCGTGTCGTTTGAGGATTGGGTAGATTGCTAGATTTTCATGGTGACATGAAGGCTAGATGAATGACCATACTTTTTTATTGTTAAAATTAAAAAGACAAAACTCGGCTTATAGACTGGCTCAAATAATATTATGAAATGGGTTCTAAAAAAATCAAATAAAAAAATAATCAAATTCAATAAAGAGTTTAATCTCCCCCCATTAATTACCAACCTATTAAATAATCGCGCATTTGCTACTTTTGATGAGCTTGATAGGTTTTTAAACCCGTCAATCAAATATTTTCATAATCCTTTTTTAATGAAAGGGATGAAGAAATCAATAAGAAGGATATTCAAGGCCATGTCTTTAAATGAAACAATATTTATTTTGGGTGATAGTGATGCAGATGGGATAAGTGCAGTTAGCATAATCTTTAACCAATTAAAGGAGCGGGGTGGAAAGGTTAAGGCGCTTATCTTGAATCGAGAAGAAGATGGAAGAGGGTTGTCAAGAATACTCATCGAGAAAGTAATAAGAGCTAATTCAGCTGTTTTAATCACTTGTGATCTTGGTATAAACGATCATGACTTAATAGATTTTGCAACAAAAAATGGTGTTGATGTTATTATTGCAGATCATCATTTACCTTTAAAAAAAAATACCTCTGCATATAGTATCCTCAATCCAAAGCAACTTAATTGCATATATCCATTTAAAGAACTTTCAGCTAGTGGTATAGCTTTGAAATTAGTTCAAGGGATTGAGAAATTTAAAAGTAAAAATTATCTCGAAAAGAATGATACAGTTAGTTTAGCGATGCTTGGAACTATATCAGATATGGTCCCATTAAAAGGTGAAAACAGGCTAATTGTTTCAATTGGACTTAAAAATTTAAAAGAAACAAAAAGTATTGGACTGAAAATACTTCTTAAAAAGAAAAAGCAAAGACAACCTTACTATTCCTTTCTTTCATCATCAATAATTCCTATGATTAATAGCACAGCAAGAATAGGTGACTCTAACAAAGCATTAAAACTATTAACTATTAAAAATAAAGAAAAGACAAAGCGATTGTATTCACAATTAAGATCTGCAAATGAAAGTAGAATTAATATTCAAAATCAAACCACAGAGGAGGTCTATAAACGTGCAAAAGCAAACCTAGAGACAAAAAAAGAAAAGGTTGTAATATGTTACTCAAATAATTGGAAATATGGAATTCTAGGTTTAGTTGCATCAAAAACTAGAGAAATATTTAATCTTCCTGTAATATTAATAACTTTTGAAAATAGAACTTTAGGAAGAGGCTCTGCAAGGGGCATGGTGGGATTTAATTTATTAAAGGTATTTAAGTTAGTAGGCTATTTATTAGAATCTTATGGAGGTCATGAAATGGCAGTTGGATTTAAAATAAAAAAGAGTAGACTAGAAGAATTTTCTAGTTTAATTGAAGAACATGCTATGGAATCGATGAGAAATTCAACTGAAAAAAATCAAAAATATTTTGATTGCGAAATAAAAATAAAAGATATAAAACCAAGGCTAATAAACTTTTTAAAAGTATTAGAGCCATATGGCGTGGGTAATGAAAAACCTCAATTCGTTTCAAAGAATATTAAGATCAAAGGTAATCCAAAAGTTTCAACCAATGGAAAAAATTTAAAGTTTATAGTTGTACAAAATAAAGTTGTCATAACCGCTATTGGTGTTAGGTTGATGAACTTATATGAGTTATTAATTTCAGGTTCATTTCTAGATATTTTATATACAATTGAGATAAAGTCTAGTTTGACATCAAAAGATAATATTTTGTTAAATGTAAAAGATATTAGATTATCACATTGTATAAACAAATTAAATTAAAAAGACCTTTTTATGAAAAGTGTATATCTAAACGATCAACATATTTCGATTAGAGAAATGGTGAGGGAATTTTCAAAAACAGAAATAGAACCATTCATTGATAAATTAGATGCGAATGAAGAATTCCCCACAGAAATAATTAGAAAGATGGGGGAATTAGGCTTGATGGGAATGATAATTCCTGAAAAATATGGTGGCTCTGGCCTAGATATGATTTCATATGTTACAGCAATAATTGAACTCGCAAAAGTTGATGCATCCGTAGCAATAACCATGGCAGCTCATACCTCATTAGGGTCCATGCCATTATTAAAGTATGGATCAAAAGAACAAAAAGAAAAATTTCTTCCAAAACTAGCAAAAGGCCAAACTTTAGGTGCATTTGGATTAACTGAACCCAATGCGGGAAGTGATGCGGGAGGGACTAAAACTAAGGCAACTTTAAAAGGCGATTATTATGAAGTCAATGGTGGTAAAATATTCATAACAAATGCTAGTAAGGCATCAGTATTATCTTTTACATCTAAAGTTGAAATAGAAGGTAAGAATCTAGGAATAGGAGCGTTTATTATTCCAACATCAACCAAGGGTTTAGAAATCGGAGGAAAGGAAAAAAAGATGGGATGGAGGTCAAGTGATACAAGACAGATTTTTTTCAATAAAATGCGCATACCAAAAGATTCTATGATGGGAAAGCCAGGAGAAGGTTTTAAGAAGTTTCTGAAAACATTAGTCTCTGGAAGAATCTCCATAGGTGCTTTATCATTAGGTACAGCTATAGGTGCATATAAAAAAGCGCTTAACTATTCCTGTGAGAGAAAATCTTTTGGTAAAACCATCAACAAATTTCAATCTGTAGCATTTAAATTAGCAGATATGGCAACTAAAATTGAGTCTTCCAAACATTTAGTTTACAATGCTGCTTGGCTTCAAGATCAAGGTTTTGATGTTACAAAAGAAGCTGCAATGGCTAAACTTCAATCAAGCGAAGCTGCTATGGATATAGCCACAGAGGCGATACAAATAATGGGGGCAAATGGTTATGTTCGTGAGGGAAAAGTTGAGCGTTACTTTAGAGATGCAAAAATATTAGAAATTGGCGAAGGCACTAGTGAAATACAAAGGATAATAATCAGCCGTAAGCTAATAGAAAATTACAAGTCTTGAATTTCTTTAAGACAATATCTTTAGATAATGTTAAAAAGTCTAATATTAGTAAGTATTGGATTCAACTTTTAATTATTTTCCTTTTAACAATAATAGTCTCGTTTTTATTTCCTGAGGGTAAAGCATTAAAATATTCCTACCAGTTGAATGATATTACTAGAGAGCCAATAATTGCACCATTTACTTTTTCTATACAAAAATCAAAAGAAAAGTTAAAAGCAGACGTAGATGAAAAGAAGAAATTAGTCCCTTATGTTTTTAATAGAGATGATTTAAAAGTAAAGTCGAAAACTAAAGATATAGATGAATTCTTTTCATTGGTTGAAAAAATTATAAAAGCAAATTGGTCTTTTGAAGATTCTAAAAATTTAGTATATGAAAGAAGATATCATAAACAGTATGAAAAAGCTAGAAGTCAATTTATATCAGATAGCTCTGCTTTATCAATATATCTAGATAGTTTTTACAGAAAATATCCATTTTCTAAAGATAATCAATTATGGGAGAGTTATCTACTTAGAGAAAAAAATAATAGTACTTTCAAAGAGCTGAACAAAAACAAACAAAAAATTATCCAAATATGCAGGAATAGGTGGACTGAAGGTATTTTTGACATCTCACATAAAAAAATAGAAAGCAATAAAGTTGAATTAAATCAAGGTGAAGTGCCAGATTTAACCTTTGCAAAGAACTTTAATGATCTAGACCAAGCTTGGATTAAAGCAAGGAAAGAACTATTATTAGCTTTTCCTAAAGAAAGTTCCTTTCGAGAAATAGGTTATGATTTAATTATAGAATTTATGAATCCTAATCTGGTCTATGATAAGGAAATTACTGAAAAAAGACAAATTGCTGAAATCAATAAAATACCCCTGAGCCAAGGTGTTGTACTAAAAAATGAGTTAATAGTGGATGCTAATATTAGGATAACTTCAGATGTCCTTCAAAAACTTAATTCATTATCAGTCGCAATTACAAAAGAAAGCCCGGATAAAATTTGGATTAAATTATTGAGAGGTTTTTTGGGAAGAGTTATACTTCTTTCTGTCACTCTTTCACTTTTCTTCTTTTTCTTAGCAGTATATAAAGAAAATTTGTTTGATGACTGGAAGATGGTTCTACTTATCTCGATTATATTTCTTCTTCAATTAGGTTTTGCTTATACGTTTGTAATTCAATTAGGTTGGTCAGAGTATTTAATACCTTTCACAGTTGGTGCAATGGCCTTAGCTATATTATTTGATGTTCAAGTCGGATTTATGGGTATGACTGCTATTGCAATTTTAATTGGTATAATGATCGGACAAAATATTGACTTTATAATTGTTTCAATGTGTACATCAACAATCGCTGTTTATAATAGTAAAGAGTTAAGAAAAAGAAGTCAACTTTTTTTTACTATGTTCTCATTAATCGCATCGGGTTTTATTACCATAGTGGGATTAGGACTTTTTAAGGAGAACAGCTGGAATATGATGTTTAATGATTTTCAATTTTTTGTTATAAGTAGTGTTTTAGCTCCACTCTTAACTTATGGGTTAATAGGTCTATTAGAAACACTTTTTGAAGTAACTACCGACTTAACCCTAATAGAGTTACTAGATTATGATCACCCTCTATTAAAAAGAGCGCAGCAGGAAACTAATGGGACTTTTAACCATAGTATTGTTGTTGGGAATTTAGCAGAAGCTTGTGCTAATGCAATAGGGGCGCACTCCTTATTATGTAGGGTGGGAGCCTATTATCATGACATTGGTAAAATGGCCAAATCAGATTATTTTATTGAAAATCAGTATGGTGGACCAAATAGACATGATAAGATAACTCATACCATGAGCGCAAAAATCATTAGATCGCATGTAAATGAGGGTTTGCGTCTTGCTAAAGAATATGGTCTTCCTAAATTGGTGTCAGATTTTATTCCCATGCATCATGGTACTACAAGAGTGGAATATTTTTATAGAATGGCAATAAAGGAAGCAGAATCAACTGGTGGCAAAGTTGATGAATCATCATTTAGATACCCTGGACCAAAACCGAATTCTAAAGAGACGGGAATATTAATGTTGTGTGAAGCAATTGAGGCCGCTGTGAGATCAATTAGAGAACCAGATATTCTAAAAATTGAATCAATGATTAATAAAATAATTAAAGATAGAATTGAAGACGGACAACTAAGTGAATGCCCAATAACCCTAGATGAATTAGAGAAAATAAAAGGCAAAATAGATGGAAATACTGGAATGCTCCCTGTATTAAGAGGTATATATCATATAAGAGTCGAGTATCCAGATGAAGTCAAAAAATAAAAGTTTTAATTATTCAATATTTTGTTTTTCTAAATTTCAAAAACCGCCTGCAACTCAAATTAAATTCTTTTGTGATGCACTTTTTTTAAGTCACAAAATTTATTTTGCTAAAATTTCTTTTATTTTTTGCGATGATGAATATTTATCTAAACTAAAATTAGAATATTTCAATAAAAATGAACTTACTGATGTAATTTCATTTTTACTTAGCAAAAACAAAAGTAATGATTTAGAAGGAGAGGTTTATATAAGTTTAGATCGTGCTCTTGAAAACTCTATATCATTTTCACAAGATTATAATAAGGAAGTGATGAGACTTATTATTCATGGATGTCTTCATTTAATTGGGTTTGATGATGATACAGAAGATGAGAAGGAGGAAATGACATTGATGGAAGATAAATTTCTTGGTTTAAAAAAATGGTAAACTTTTAAATTAGATTATATGGGTGTTTTAGAAGACTCTGAATTAAGCATTTTAATTCAAGTAATTAAAAAATTAAGGTCTCCTCAAGGTTGTCCATGGGATAAAAAACAGAATCATGAATCTTTGATTCCTTACTTTTTAGAGGAAGTATATGAGGTTATTGAAAGTATAGATGAGAGAAATTGGGAATCATTAGAGGAGGAGTTAGGTGATGTTTTACTGCATATTGCTATTCAAGCAAGAATCGGAGAAGAAGATTCAAAATTTAATCTTATGTCAATAATAAGAAAATTAAACCAAAAGATAATCTCTAGACATCCAAATGTTTTTAATAAAAACCAAAAAATAGACTTTAATTGGGAGCAACAAAAACATATTACAAGTAAAAGAGAGTCTAGATTAGATGGTGTTCCCAAAAAGCTTTCAGCTCTTATTCGTGCTCATAGACTTCAACAAAAAGCATCAAAAACGGGCTTTGATTGGACCAATGTGGAACCAGTTATAAATAAAGTATATGAAGAGATTAAAGAACTTGAATCAGCAATTAGCTCCGGGGACCAGAAGAAAATTGAAGAAGAATTTGGGGATGCACTCTTTTCAATGGTTAACTTATCGAGACATTTAGAATTGTCATCAGAGAATGCATTAAGAAAAAGTAATAATAAGTTTATTACAAGATTTAAAAAACTTGAAAAAAAGATAGCAAAAAAAGGTAAAAAATTTGAAGAGCTTACTCATGAAGAAATGGATAAAATTTGGGAAAAAGTGAAGTATTAATGCTTGGTGATTATTTTTCTAAAATTTCAATTAGTCCAACATCTTTTAAACAGTAAAATGATACATTTCTATTGTTAGACAAAAGAGCAGGCTTTGGATCACTCTCGCATAAATAGTTATTATCTATAAATAGACCAGTTATTGATATTTTAAAAATATCAACTTCATAACATACATGATAAATAATTTAATTGTTCCTCTTTATATACTTTTATAAAAGAGAATTATGGTCAAGTGGTTTTACTAATTCCATTGATGGTAAATTATCTGATTCACATAATATAGATCTTACATTCTGATTTAAATCAATATTCAAATCTTCTTTTATCTTGAAAATATTATCTGTTTTGTCTTGCCAATTAACTCTAAAAATCGAAATATCTTCCATTTTTATTAACATATTTGGATGTTTATCAAATACTTTTTTTGCAATCTCTTTGGTGTTTTTACTGCATACTGCGAGTATAGATCCTCTATTTTTTAGTTCAAGTATCCATTGTTGAATTTCTATGTAAATTTCTCCTAAACCTCCTCTACCTAAATCAATTCCATTGATTCCATCGTCCCCTAAGACACCACCCCATAAGGTATTATCTAAGTCAAGAATCAAGCATTTTTTCATTAGTCCAATATATGAGCAAATAATTTGAACTAAATTCTTTGAAATATAAGAGATTGTTTGAGTATTATATGCAAGTTTTGAATTGGAACATAACTTTTGATCAAACATCTTTTCACCAAAGATATTCTGAATGGATACTAAATCACAAATGAAAATATTTTGATTTTTTTGGAACAAAACCATCAGACCTAGATTAATTTTTCTAATTTGACACAAAAAGGAAAAGGTGACTTTACTTGCATAATTCCCAAATACATTATTATCAATTTCATTGAAATTATTTAGAATGATATTTGAACTAAATTCGGAATTTATGTTTTTGATTAGACTATGTATTTCATTTGAAATGTGAAAAAAATTTATCTCCCAATTCATAACTGCAAAACTGGTTAAGAAGTTTTTGGGCGGAAAAATTTAAAAAAATATAGTCTGGCTTAAACTTATAAATTGAAGAATTGGTGTCAAAAATTTGTTTCTAATATTTTTAAAATTAATCTATTTTTAATTCCATATGCTTTCAAACCCTAAACAAAGAATTGAGAGGTACTATCACTCAGTATGGCCAATTTTAATTTTTTATAACTTTTTTCTAGTTTATTGAATTTTGACCTTAGCCTTATAATACTTTCCATTATTTATTAAGTCTTTCGCTCTTTTTTCCTAGCAGCTGGGAAAAGTATGTTATTAAGAATTAACCTATAGCCCGCTGAGTTTCTATGAAGAGATAAATCGGTAGGCGGGTCTCCGACAAAGTGCTGGTAGTCTTCAGGATCATGACCTCCGTAAAATGTAAATGTCCCCTTTCCAAAATTACCATGGATATATTTTACTTGGTCCGAAGCTGGATCCTCCCCCATGATCACGATATGTTTTTTTATCTTTTTCTTATTAAATCCTGTAGTTTGTCCCATAAAACCTTTAATTGTTGCCGTATGATTCTGGGTGAGCATGGTAGGAACAGGGTCATACTTAGCAGAAAACTCAAATAGAGAAAAATAATCAGCATCAGCACCTTTCGATACAGGATTATTACTAGGTGGGAAGTCGATATCAGAAAATTCATAAATCATAGGGTCTGTAATGATTTTAAAGTCATGAAAAGCAAGTGATTTATTATAATCAATTTTCTTTTGAATGTTGTGATCAATCGGAGTCCCATCAAAAACTTTATGTGCTGCATCATTATTATCTATTGCCAATGCAATATCATAGGAATCTGTTGCGGAACACATTGCGAATAAGAAGCCACCATTTCCGACATAATTCTTAATTTTTTTTGCTGTTGCTTTCTTTTGATCATGAACACTTTTATATCCAAGTGTAGATGCTACTAACTCAAACTGTTTTTTTTGATTTTTATACCATTGTGTGTTTCGATGGCTTCTATAAAATTTTCCATACTGCCCCGTGAAATCTTCATGGTGAAGATGAAGCCAATCATAGTTTTGCAATTTCCCATAGTGTACATCTTCGTCCCATAAAGTTTCATAATCAACTTCAGCATAGGTTAGCGCTAGGGTAACAGCGTCATCCCATGGCTGTTTATTTGGGGGAGTATAAATAGCAATTTTAGGTTTTTTTTCTAGTAGAATAATATCCATATTGTTTTGTTCAATAGTAGAATAAATATCAACGAGTTTACTTCCAGAAACATCTTCAAAAGAGACGCCTCTAATTTTACACTCATAGGTCAATATTTCGACTTCATCTACTAAAAAAGATCCGCCGCGATAATTAAGTAACCATTCAACATTGTGTCCTTTTGAAATAGAAAAGTACGCAATACCATATGCTTTTAAATGGTCATTTTGAACATTATCCATTGGAATAATAATTTTTTGGGTTTGCACTAAATTTATTATAATTAAAAAGTAAAAATATCTGATCATAAATTTTTCTGTTCTAATTTTCTAATATGAAACCTTATTGGTTCCGAAAATACAGAGC
Source organism: uncultured Fidelibacterota bacterium (assembly GCA_902611135.1). Lineage (GTDB taxonomy): Bacteria > Fidelibacterota > Marinisomatia > Marinisomatales > UBA1611. The sequence continues at coordinate 19,510 of CACLYL010000001.1, forward strand.
TTGGATGTTCATTAATTATTCTTAAATATTGGGACTCAGCTTCATTGAACTTTTTTAATTTATATTCATAAATTTGTCCTGTTAATATTATTCCTCTATCTGCATAAACGCTATTTTCAAGACTCTGTGCAAATTTTAAAGACTGCTCAAACTTCCCTAATCTGTAATAGAGTAAACTTGCTCTTAGATTTATTAATGGTAATAATGGAGAATTTGGGTATACCATATCAACATAATTTAATTCTGAAATGGCGGAAGCAACTTTTTGCTGTCGCAAATATTGTTCTGACTTAATGAATTTATTGAAAGCATTTATGTTAGTAGAATCTCCTTTTGAGAATTGCATGAGTATATTTTTAAGTTCCATTAGATCGTTAAAATCTTGGTTTAAGGGGTTTAATCCTAAAATTAGATCATTGATTTTATTAAGTGTAACTTTTGGAGGTTCATAAAGAAAATATACTAAAATCTTTTTCATATTTAGTCTGTGAGAATCTTGAAAATTTAATTTTCTATCTAAAAATGCAATAACTTCATCAGATAGTCCCTTTGAAATCATTACATCTGCAATACGCTCAAAAATTTTTATCCTTAACTTCTCTTTTGGATTATGTTGTAAAGCTTTGTTCAAGAAGTTTAATGACTGATCAAAATCGTTTAAAATTCTGTATTGAATCTCTCCTAAGTTAAAATAGACCTCTGATGAAAGGTGTGAATTTGGTAGCGTAACTAAAAGGGAGTCATAAAGCTTAAGGCTTAATTTTAAATTTTCATGAGAAAATTCAGGGACTTCTATAAAGGGATTATGAAAGAAAATATTTTTATCAAAGAAATAAGGTATTAGATTTGTTTTTTCATATGGAATAATTTGACTCTCAAAAGTTTTTGCTAAACCATAGAGAGCCTTGCCAATGAGATTTCCATGTAATTTATGGGCTAAGATGTAGTTGTATGCATTGATCGACAATTCAAATTGCTGCTCCTGTCTTAGTTGCTCCGCAAATTTAAACCAGCTGTTTATACTACTCCCAATATACCCTGACCATTTTAACTTTGTGTCGTATGATTTTTGGTATTTTTGTTGTTTAAAATAAAACTCGCTTAATATGTTTAAAGCTATTTTAGGATCCGTTTTCTCTGCATTAATGAGTTTCTCTTCAATGATTGAAAGAGAAGTTTCATCATCGCTCATCATGAGTATCCTTCTTTCAATAATACTATTTTGATGTGGGTCATTTAGTAAATTGATCAAAAATTGATCCATGGCCTTACCAAAGTCACTTCTAGATTGATAATAGGTCCCTAATTCATAACTTAAAAATGACTCTCCAAATTGATCTCTTCCTACATTTAATAAAAATCTTATCTCATTATCTAGAATGAGGCGAAAATAAGTTGATAGCATTAATCTATAGAAAGGTTTTTGTTTTTTAAACTTTTCAATAGAGGATCTCCATAGCGAAATGGCTTCTACTTCTTGTTTATCAAGATAAAAAATTTCCCCAAGGTAGATGTAATTATCATAATCATTAGGGAACCTATTAATTCTAGCTTTTATAAATAAAATTCCCTCGCTATATAATTCTTGCTTTTTATAAATAGATTTTATATTTCTAATTGCTATTTTATTCGAAGGATCTTTTACTAATAAACTTTTATATATCGATATTGCTGATTCTACTTCATTCTTTTTTTCAAGCATTTTAGCTGTTTTTATCGAAGAGTTAATGGAGCGTTGATCAACTGCATAGAGCGAAGAAATAGAATATATTATCATGAGAATAAGCGCTTTATTCATCATTCCCCAATTGATCTAGTGAATTAAAATAGTATTTTATCATATCCTGATGTTCTTTTGAATATCCAGCTCTCATAGCGCTATTTAATGCCTTTAAAGTTATACTTCTTCTTTGCCCTAAATCATTTGGTAAACCACTAATGTTGCTTTTGATTATTTTTGTAGAAAAAACAGCTTTTCTTTCTTCTTTATAGTCTCTCTCAGTCATTGATAGTTGACTATCAAGCATTCTCGATAATATTTTTTCTTGTCTACTTTCTGTTTTTTTATTGAATCTTTTTCTTTGCAAGTCGTTAACTACATCATCAATATCTCTTTTAATTTCATTCATATTTCCAAGACCATTTTGCTCACCAGACCCTTTCATCTCTTTTATTAATTGCTCTAATGTTTTTCCGATGCCTTTTTGTTTTTCTAACATTTCTCTCATTATTTGGCTCTGCATTGAAGGATTCATTTGTCCTAAGCTTAATTGCATCCCTTGCTGGTTTAAACTTTGCTGCTGCTCGGACATTTTTTGCATCATTGATAAAAATTGCTCATAGCCGCTAGCAGAACCTGAATTTTGCATTTCTTGCATACTGTTAAATATTTCTAGAGCCGATTCATTTAAGCCTATAATAGCATTATTTTGATTTTCTTTAGCCATAATCAGGTTCTTATCTGTTAGATTCTTTTTGGCTTCTTGCATTCCATAATTTGCTTTGCCTATCGCACGTCCCATTTGAGGTGTTATTGAAAAGGTTTCTTTACTTAATTCAAGCATTTTTTGTGTAACGGACTGTAATTGATCTTGTAATAATTGCTGTCTGGATGCAAATTCACGTAGTCTGGGCGAATTTCGTGAAGATGACCTAATCTGAGATTGCAATTCTTCCTCCTGAGATGAAAGATAAAGAAGATCTTGCAAAATTGCTTGAAATCGACCACTCATTTCCTCAACGGTTTGATTTTGAAACTCTTTTTTAATATTGCTCATAGCTTGATTCATCTTTTGGAGATTTTGCGTAGAATTAGCGGCTGATTGTTTTGTCAAATTCACATTTTTAATTGATAAACTTTTTATAGTCTCTTCTATATTTGAGAAAGTTTGGTTTGTATTATCGCTTTTTTTAAAATCTTTTAAATCAGTTGATGTCATTTTATTAAATGGTTCCGTCAATTGTTCTGCTTCGGAAATTAATGCTTTGATATTCTCTAACTCTTCCAAAACTCGTTTTTCTTCTTGCATTAATCTTTGATTATCAACCAGCTCCTCGTTACGATTAATTTCATTTAACTTTTTGGATAAGGATTCTTGCTGTTTAAATAAACTTTCTATTCTTTTTTGTAACTCATCCATCTTTTGTTCGGCTTGGAGCCTTTTAAAAACTTTTAAATATCGATCAAGGTCTTCCTGTATTTTATCCATGTTTTCTGCTAAACTATTGATCGCTTCGTTCAAAGCATCCATATTCATCTCCTCCATTGAGTCGGTTATGTTGTTGATGTTTTCAAACATATCTTCTGGCATAATATCTTTAATGAGTTCTGAAAGCTCATTAAATTTTCCTAATAAATCTTCAGAAAACAAATCATGCTTTTCTGCTTGTTCTGATACAGCTTCGATTGCTTCAGAAATCTCTTCAAGTTTTTTTAATTCAGCTTTAACCTTTTCAATAGAATTATTAATAGATTGCTTTTGTTCCCAAGTAAGTTCAGTAGTTTTTAAGGTTTCTAATTCGATATCCTTTAATTCGCTCTTAAGATCACTAATATTCTCTGATTCCTCTTTTAAATCTTCGATAAAATTACCTTCTAAAATTTCTGTTTCAGTATATAGATCAGCTAAGGATGGTACTTTTGCGACAAACTTCTTTGAAGTGGTTTTTTTGGGTCCTGATACATCATCATTATCAGTAAGCTCAAAATAAAACTGTACTTCATCATCAGGCATTAAATTTAAATCAGTAAGTTCCCAATAGGTTTGAATTGTTTGTATGAGACTATCTAAGTGTAAATCTGAAATCTTTTTCATTGAAATAAAAGGTTCTATGTTTAGGTACTTTGGGCGGTTGACTTGGTACCCAATTTGTAAAGAATTAAATCCAAAATCATCTTGCAGCTCTAAATCAATAAAGAGTGTTTGATCTGAACCGAGCTCAATATATTCTTTAGGTTCTTTTACGTAAAGCTGAGGATATTGATCCGGGATTAATTTAACTTTATATGGTATAGGATCTCTATTAGTAATTCCTCTTTTATCAAATAAATTAACTGTAAACGAACTCTCCTCGTTGACAATAAAACTTCCTGTCGCAGATTTATTTTTGATTGACATTTCTATTTTATCGCTATTAAAACTAATATTTGCTGATTCTAAAATTCTATTTGACTCTAACTTAATATCAATCTGAGAACCTTTTAATGTTTCGATTGAAGATAAGTTGCCCTCTTGAATTGTTCTTGGAAGTCTCGAATATTTAGGTGGTTTAATAATAATTTCAAAGCTTTCAAAATCTGGTCTGTCAGTAACATATATTGTTTCAGGAACTGAAGAAACTTGCTTCCAAGCTTCCCAGAAGTGCTCTGCTCTAACAACTGCAGTGTAGGAGTAATCTTGATATAATCTAGGAAGTTTAAATTGATAAATACCATTAGAGTCTACAGATGAATAAAAATTTAGTTTTAAAGAGTCTCGAGCTTTTATAGACTCCTGGATCGGAGATAGTTCAAGTTCAACTGTATCGGGAGATGAACCGAATGCTTTAATATCAATAATTGCAACTTCTCCTCCAAGAATATGAAGCTCTTCAGTTAGATTTATCAAAGAAAATGGCTTAGGGGCATAAAATATTTCATCAACTTTTATTAACCTGTTAAAAGCATATTTTGAATCGTGATACCTTAACGAAAAAATAAAGATTGCGCATAGAGAAAATATTAGAAATATTTGTTTTAGCGATATAAGTCTATGGTTTTTAAACAAGTCTATTAGATTTGTATGAAATAAGGAGTTTGATATATCTTTTAAAAATAAATTTGCAAGTTGTTGTGATTCATTTGTTTTTAATGCAGTTTCAATCTGCAACGCATTAAGAATCTTATCGCTTTTATTAGGGTATAACTTTTCACCTAAAAATTTTGAAACTTGGCTTAGTTTATACTTTTCTATTTTACCATTTATCGCTTGTAGATACTGATATATGTACAGAATAAAAAAACTAATTATTGAGAGAATTAAAAATATTACAATTTTCCTTTTAATGGCTGGTGTAAAATAAAAAATAGATTCAAATTGAATATAGAGTAAGAAAAACAATAAGTAAAATAACCCAATATATAGAAGACCAATCATACCATCTTGCTTTAAAAGGAGCGATCTCGCTCGAATGATTGTGTGTTTAATATCCTTCATTGCGTAAGAGCATAATATATTATATTGACACCCATCTTTAAAGCAGCTTCTCTAATTGGCCAAGGATTTTTATGAACATTTGAGTCCTCCCAGCCATCACCTAAGTCTGATTCATACGTATAAAGAACAATCATTCTCTCTTTTTCAAATAATGCTAGTGCTTGAGCAGGTTTATTGTCATGTTCGTGTATTTTTGGCAAGCCACCAGGTATATTAAAGTATGATTTAAATATAGGATGATCATCCGGTAGGCTAATGAACTTTTTACTAGGGAAAACCTTTTTCATTTCTCTTCTAAATGATTTATCCATCCCATAATTATCATCTGCGTGTAAAAAGCCTCCATTGAGTAAAGACGACCTTAATGCAATAACCTCTTTATTTGAAAGTTTAATGTTTCCATGTCCATTTAAATACATATATGGATATTGATTTAAATTTTCAGCAGTTAACTTAATTCTAACCTCATCATCATGAACAGACATAGGTGTATTTGATTTCACATAATTTAGAAGGTTAGGTAAACTGCTGGCATTACTGTACCAGTCGCCGCCTCCACTGTAATGGATTCGTGCGATACTGAACGATTGAGCTGTAAGATTTACGAGTAAACCCAAACTTATTATGATACTTTTAATGTTCAAAATAATTTTTAAATGATAGTTTAAATTTTAAAAAAGAATGGTAAAATTTAGGAAAGAATTTGTAAGTATCTCTTTTATAAAATAGTTTATAGTTAAAGTTAGCATAATTATGTATTCTAATAGATTAAAATATTATATTATTGTTCTAATTACAATATCATTATCAAAAGGCTACGATCAACTGATAATAAAAAAACCTCTATTGTTTCAGAGCCCTTTCAATAAACGAGATTCTGAAAATTATGAAAGTGGGTATGTTTTAAATAAATTGCTTTTTAATCGACAATTTTCACATCCAATAACTAGAATTCCCATCGAAATTCGATATGGAATAGGATTTGATGGGAAGACTGCAGGATCTTTTTCTAAAATAGATACTAATTCTTTTGCTCAAGATCAATCTAAAATAAAATATGCAGAAAATGTAGAGACTCGAATTAATCAAAAATTTGAAAACATCTTTGGATCTTCCTTAGAAATTGACTTTGGACTGTTGAATATACCGTATTATTTGACCAAAACGAGCTGGTTAAATGTGTTAACTGGCTTTTCATATAGGCAAAGCAAACTTTTTTATCCAGCAGAGGTGCCCTATGATGAGTGGACTTTTGATAATTCAAATTGGAGTGATAAATTTTACTTTTCTCCCGCATTAAAAGAGTACTTTTTGACCACACATTTTCAATATCAACCTTTTAATAATTGGTATTTTAATGTAAGATATTCATACGGACTAGCTAGTGCGAAATTTTATTCTCCAGACAGAGAAGTCACTAGCTCAGTACCTAGTGGTAAAGGAACCTCTGCTGCAGGAGCTTTAGGAGTTCGTTTTATTTTAGATCCAGGTAAATTAAACCGTTTTACAGTAGGAATGGATTTAAGAAGATCTTATACGAAAATTCATACTATAAATGATCCTAAAGATATAACACCAATAAAAAGCTTCGTTTTACCAAACTGGGGATTATATTTTACTTTATCTGCGTTTTATGGTGGTAAAAAAACAAGCGGAGATATAGCAAAAAATCAATATTATAAAAAAGATTATATAAACTCTTTGGATACTTTTAAAAAATTCATATCTGAACACCCAAAACATTCAAATAGATATCGTGCTGAAAATTATATTAAAAAATGTGAGTTTAAGATACCATATCAAATCATGCAAGAAGGTATTGAATACGAGGAAGAGGCAAAAACCCAAAAAGCTTTAGAAAAATATATTTTTGCTAGATCTCAAGTAAAAAAGGATTCGATAATATCAATGGCCTTAAACAAAAGGATTAATCAGATAGCGATTTTATGGTTAGTTGAGGCAGAAAATCTTTTAAATAAGGGTAATTATTACCAAGCGTATAACTTGGTTAAATTAGTTTCGGAATTTTCTGAAAAAGGAATGAAAGAATTGAGAAGATTTAAATCTTGGGTAGTTTTATCAGAGGGGATATTATATCAAAATGAAAATTTTATTGGTAAAGCTATGAAAACCTACTCTGAAGCTTTAAAACTGAACCCAGATTTAATTTTTGAAGTAAAATCTTTACAATATAAAGCAGGGATACAAATGGTTAACCTTGCTAATAAATCGGATGAAATTGATGAGATTCAATTAGCAATTTATTCTTTAGAATATGCAAAGGAATTATCTGGTGGAATAGGGAAAAAAAATGAGGAGTTATTAGCGGATTTAAAGAAAAAGATACAATTATTTGATTATCATAAAACCCAATCAATAATAAATGAAAGAATGGATAGGGCAAGAGAATATCAAAATTTAGCTCGAACAGAAAAATTAAAGATAGGACAAACTATTCCTGAGGTCCAAAATTTACTTGGTGATCCCCATGAAAAAATATCATCAGGCTTAAATCAACAACAGCAGTTATGGATTTATTTTTTAGTTGACCATACTTTACATTTAACTTTTGATAATTACCGACTTTTTAAAATAGAGCAGATTTGATGTTAAAAAAAATATCTTTGAATAGCACAATTAGTAATAAATTTCTTTTATTATTGGTATTTTTAGGTTCTATATGTTCTCAATCAGAAAATCGTGACTATGATGAAGAGCTGCGTTATCAAAATCAGGCAATAAATGGTCTGAGAAAAGAAATTAATAGTTTAAGATTAAAAATTAAGAAAGCGGAATCTAAGGAGAATTCAGCAAAAAATAGAATATCTTCAATTGATCAAGAATTAGCTCTTACAAATAAATTGATTCAATCTTTAAAACGTGAGGAAGCAAAAACTAGAAATACGATAGCAAGTTTGAAGGATAATATAACTTTCAATGAAAATGAACTTGAGAATTTAAAAGCTCGTTATGAGACTAGAATTAAAAATTCCTATTTAAATGGTAGGATTACAGATTTGGAGAGAGTTTTATCTTCAACGACATGGAGGCAAGCTGTTTATAGAGCTCAATATTTAAAAGTTATATCAGAAATAGAAAAAAAAATAACAAAGAAAATTGAGAAGCTTTTAATTAAAATAAGTCAGCAAAAAATAGAACTAGAGGTGACCTTAAGAGAAAATCTAAAACTTACTAGAGCAAAAGAAAAAGAAATTGATTCTTATAGGAATATGAGAATTTCTAGACAAAAAGAATTAAACCGTATTCGATCTGATAAAAAAGCTTTGGCTAGTTATGTGGATGAAAAAGAAGCAGGAGTTATTCAGTTAGAAAAAATTATAAAAAAAGTTTTAGAAGACAAAGCTCGGTTTGAGAGGGAAGCAAGAATTCGTGAGCAGCAATCAATATTGAAAACTAAAAGTTTTAAAGCACTGAGAGGTAAACTTCCTTGGCCTGCTGAAGGAAGAGTTATTACAAAATTTGGAAGACAATGGAATTCAAAATTAAAAACTACTACCGAAAATCCAGGTATTGATATAAAAGGACAACCGGGATCGGGCATAAAGGCTGTCATGGGTGGTGTTGTAACAACAATAACATATATAAGAGGTTATGGTACTACTATAATAATTGATAATGGGGGAGGATTCTACACAGTATACAGTCATGTTACCAATATACAAACCAGTGTTGATAATCAAGTCCGAACCGGAGATGTCATTGCATATATGGGTGACTCGGGCTCAATAAATGGTTCTAAGTTGCACTTTGAAATATGGGGTAAGGGTCAAAAGCTTGATCCAGAAAAATGGCTGACCAAGAGATAAAAAATTTATACTTTAGTCATGCAAAAGTATGGAGTTTGTTATCTAAAATTAACAAGTCCAAAAAAATTGGTTCAACTTATCTTTTTTCAGGTCCCCAAGGTTCTGGGAAAGAGGCTATTTCAATTAAATTTGCTCAGTTAATAAATTGTGAACAACAGTTAGAATATCCTTGTGATAGCTGTGCATCTTGTAAAAGATTTTCACGTTTACAGCATGAAAACCTTAATATAATTCTACCTCTTCCAACACCAAATAATTCAAAAAATCCTAAAAAGTTCATAGATAAAAAAATAACAGAAATTCTTTCGAATGAAATATCATTTAAAGCTAAGGACCTATTTCATAAAATTAAAATTCCTAGAGCGAATAGGATTCTTATTCAATCTATTAGAAATTTAAGATCAAATATTTATTTGAAAAGCCTAACTTCAGGCAGAAAGATTGTTATCTTTTTTGATGCTCATATTTTATCTAGAGGTCAAGGAGAATCTGCCAATTCATTACTAAAATTGCTAGAAGAACCTCCAAACAGAACAACATTTATTTTGGTCACAGATAAACCAAATTCTCTTTTTTCTACTATTCGTTCAAGATGTCTAGAAGTTAAAATTCAAAAGTTTGATCAAAAATTTATAATTAAATGGTTGAAATTGAAAAATATTAAAGAATCTCATTTATTATTAATTGCAGGGTTAAGTGATGGTAATATTCACCATGCAGAATTCTTAATTTCTCAGTCTTTTGAAAAGTTTTTGTCATTATTAGGTGAAACCATTAACATTATCACAAACAAAAATTCAGAAGAATGGAGAACATTTGTTTTGCATTACTCAAAAATGATCACGCAGGATATTGAACTTTTTTATTTTCACTTTTCTATTCTTAAAATATGGTTTCAAAGTTTGAACAGATTAAAAATGAATTTAGTGCATTTACTTCATGAGACAGCCTTGAAAAAAGGCATGGATAATGTATATAAAAAGTTTCCTAATGCTGATTTTTTTGAAATTGTTTTTGAAATAGAAAGAACTAGAGTAGCTCCAATGAGTCAAATTTATATGCCTCTAGAGTTGACAAATTTTCTCATTAGGGTAAAAAAGCATTTAGAAAAATGAGCAAGAATTTTTACGTAACTACACCGATTTACTATGTTAATGATAAGCCTCATATAGGCCATGCTTATACTACAATATTAGCAGATGTGCTTAACAGATTTTATCAAATTAATGGCTATGATACATTTTTTTTAACTGGATTGGATGAGCATGGGCAAAAAGTTCAAGAAGCAGCAAAGAAAAAGAATATTGAGCCATTAGAGCAATGCGATGAAATGGTTCCTCAATTTAAAAATCTTTGGGAAAAGTTGCATATTTCAAACAATGACTTTATTAGAACTACAGAGCCAAGACATGTTTCTGTCGTGCAAGATATTTTGACTAAAGTTTTTAATAAAGAAGATATTTATAAAGATGAATATGAGGGTTTATATTCAGTTTCAGAAGAAAGATTTATTACTGAAAAAGAAGCTGAAACTGGAAACTTTCGTGATATAAAAAAAATCAAAGAAAAAAATTACTTTTTTAGAATGAGTAAATATCAAAATAAGTTAATCAAGTACATAGAATCTAATCCAAATTTCATTCAACCTGAACATCGTAAAAATGAAATTATTGGTTTTTTAGATAAGCCCTTAAATGACCTTTGCATTTCAAGGCCTAAATCAAGGTTAAGCTGGGGAATTGAATTGCCTTTTGATAAAGAATATGTTACTTATGTCTGGTTTGACGCTCTAATTAATTATTTAACAGGGATTGGTTTTAAAAAAGACAAAAAACTCTTTGAAAAATACTGGCCTGCCTCTTATCAATTAATTGGGAAAGATATTTTGACAACTCATGCAATCTATTGGCCAACTATGTTAATGTCATTAGGAATAGAATTACCAAAAACTATATTTGCTCATGGTTGGTGGCTTATTAGTGAATCTAAAATGAGTAAGTCTATTGGGAATGTGATAGACCCAATGGAATTAATTAATGAACACGGGGCAGATCCAGTGAGATATTATCTTATGAGAGAAATGGTTTTAGGACAAGATTCAAACTTTACGGTTGAATCGTTTAAAAATAGGTATAATAGCGATTTGGCAAATGACTTTGGTAATTTATTAAGCCGAGTATCAACATTAATGAAAAAAAACTTTGAGGGAAAAATTCCTTTGCCAAATAAAATGACCAAAATGGAAAAAGAAATTCAACTAAAAAGTAAAAACCTAATAGAGAATGTAAGGGGGAAAGTGAAAAATATGCGCATTAATGAAGCTATCGAGGATATTATGCAATTCATTCGAGGCATTAATAAGTATGTTGAAGTAAGCGCACCTTGGAAAATGGTTAAGGTCGATAAAGAGAATGCCGGAACTGTGCTTTTTACCGCTGGTGAAGCCCTGAGAATTAGTGCCTTATTGTTAGAGCCTATAATGCCTAATAGAACATCAGAATTATTAGCAGCTTTTGATGCAAAAGGAACTTCTTTAAATTGGGGAGGCTTAGTCCCTGGTACTATCCTAAAGGATCACGATCCTTTATTCCCCAGATTAAAATGAAATGATTGATCTCTTCTAGGGTTTAGTCTACTGTATTTATTTTATAGACTTGGATTAATTATATCAATAATCTCAACATTGTAATTAAACTTTGGTTTTCCCTTTGAAACTAATTGGTTTGACTTGGAAGTTATATTCATCTACCTTTGGGCCTGGCCGCTAGCCAGCTTTATCAATTGGCTAGGTTCCTCCTTGAGCGCAAATGGAGTTTTTTTGCGCAATCTTTCTGTACATTCTATTCAAAAAGTATCCAATTTTTTAAAAATAAGTATGTGTTTTACTATCCCACACACAACAGTTCCTTGGTTCCTTATCTCCATGACTATATGTTCTATTCATAACGTTATAACCTTGTGCTTTATTATTAAAATGAATGTAATTTTTTTTAAAAACTTTGTCGTCTGATAAAAGTTTATATTCATATTCCCCATAGGAATATATATTTTAGATAGAAATTACATCTCCTTCAGGGCTCCTTTTTGGAAATAAAAACTTTATATAAAATAGTCTTATATTATTAACCACAATTAGATTGCATTCGCTATAAAGATATCTATTTGATTTGGTAGAAGAATCGTACTTAAATGCTTGAATTATAAAAGTTCTATGCCAGATATGCATGATGATTGGCAAATTTAAAACGGTTCTATATTGCTCATTCCATCTAATAAGACTTGGTGTTTCCCATACAATAGGATATATAATCAGTATATCATTTTCTTTTAAGTTTTCGATAAATATTAAGCAAGCAAAAAAAATAATATATAAATTTACAGAGTATTCTTTAACAAAAATTTGTGCACCTTAGTGTATCTACCTTACTATTTAAGATAAAAAAATGCTAACAGATAGTCACTGCCATCTTTATTATGATAATTTAAAAAATAATTTAAAAGATGTTTTAATTCGAGCAAATGAAATGGGTGTTGATAGATTTATTTGTCCATCAACAAATATGAAAGATGTTCACGAGTGTTTAATGATTGCCAAAAAATATAATAATATCTATTGTTCGGCGGGTGTTCATCCCCATGATACGAATAAAGTTTCTAAAAATTACACGGGTGAAATATTTGAATTGATGAATGAAAAATTAATGATAGCAGTTGGAGAGATTGGCTTAGATTATTTTAGAAATATCTCAAGTAAAGAAACTCAAATAAAATGTTTTAAAGAGCAACTAAAAATAGCTCAAGAAATTAAAAAACCTGTTATTATTCATAATCGTAATTCGGATAAAGATATGGCTAGAATTTTAGAACAATTTTCAGAGGTTAAAGGTGTTGCTCACTGTTTTTCAAGTGATATTGATATGGCAAAAAAGTTTTTAGAGCTCGGGTATTATATTTCCTTTTCGGGGAACTTGACGTTTAAAAATAGTCACTTACCAGAGGTTGCCAGACAATTACCATTAGATCGTATTTTAATTGAAACTGATTCACCATTTTTAAGTCCTGCGCCATACAGAGGGAAGCCGAATGAGCCTGCTAGGGTTAGGTTTGTAGCAGAGAAATTAGCAATCATATTCAGATTACCTTTAGAAAAAATAGCAGAAATAACTTCTGAAAATACATCTGCAATCTTTGGAATTAATGATTAGAAAAAATAATCATACTTTTAGGAGAAAATGGGGTCAAAATTTTTTGGTCGATAAAAATATATTAAAAAAAATAGCGAGTATGATTAATCCAAAAGAGAAAGATTCAATTGTTGAAATAGGTCCTGGAGAGGGTGCACTCACGGAACATATATTTTCAAAGGTTAAAGAAATGGCTGTTGTTGAAATAGACCCTATTTTGATTGAACTATTACGCAGTCGCAAAAATTTTAGTGGGTTAAGAATAATTAACTCTGATATTCTAACTCAGAAAATAGATTCTCTTCCTATTAATAATCCAGTTAGAATAGTGGGTAATATTCCATATAATATTACATCTCCAATTATCTTCTGGTTAATTGAGCAATTACACTATTGGGATGATGCATTTATCATGATGCAAAAAGAAGTTGCAAAAAGATTAACAGCTAATGTTGGGACAAAGTCATATGGGAGACTAACCGTTGTTGCAGGAGCGTATTTAGACTTTGAGTACTGCTTTTCGATCCCTCCTACTGTTTTTATTCCAAAGCCTAAAGTAGATTCTGCAGTTGTAAAACTTACTAAGAAGAGTTGCCCTGCTGTTGAAGATAAAAAATATTTACGTTTCAATAAATTAGTATCGGCTGCTTTTTCTCAAAGAAGAAAAATGTTAAAAAACAGTTTGAAGCCATGGGATATATCTGAGAAGCTAAAACAAAAAGTTGATTTTAATAGGAGACCGGAGACATTAACGATCAAAGAATTTTCATCTTTAGTTTAGTACTTGAATGTTTAATAATAATAAGCTAACATTCTCGGATTTTTATTTAAGTAATTAAACCACAAACTACACTTTGGAGGTGATTAAGGTGGTTGAAGTTCAAGTCAAAGAAAAAGAGTCCTTTGAGAGAGCTCTTCGGCGTTTTAAGAAAATGTGGGAGAGAGCAGGTGTTTTGAGAGAAATCCGTTCTCGTGCTTTTTATGAAAAACCCAGCGACACTAAACGCGAAGCGAGGAAGAAGACTGTTAGACGTGTTAAAAGACTTGCTAGAATAGAGGCCTTAAGGAATAACCCTAGAGCAAATCGTATTCGACGTAAAAAGCCTCAGAAAAAACGATATTAAGCTGGATTTAGAAAGCCTCCGATACTTCGAGGCTTTCTAAACTAATTTTCATCTTAATTCAAAACCTTTTTTAAAAAGAAGATTAAATTAAATGTTAATAAGAAGCCTTTCCGGTGTCAGAGGTTATGTAAATTCTCACTTTACACCTGAAATAAGTATTAATTATGCTAGAGCATTAAACGAAATGCTCCCAAAGGGCGTAATCATGGCAGGTAGAGATAGCCGGCCATCAGGTGAGTTTATTATAATTGAAATGATTAATGAATTTAATCGATTGGGACGAACGGTAATTAATTGCAATATAGTTCCCACACCAACAATACAATTTATGGTTAAAAATACAGAGGCTGTTGGTGGGTTTATAGTGACTGCAAGTCATAATCCAATTGAGTGGAATGGATTAAAGTTTGTTCGATCAGATAGTACCTTTTTTCATCCAAGTGAATGTGAACGTTTATTCAAGATTGTTGATTTGAACGAGGACTATGGATCATCAGTTGAAAAAGGACTCCATTGGCCTGAAAATAATGCTATTCAAAAACATATAATTTCATGTGTTGGTTTAAAGACTATCAATTTAAATCGCATTAGAAAAAAGAAGTTTAAAATCGTTGTTGACGCTGTAAACGGAGCTGGGTCTGTAGCTTTGCCTCAATTATTAGACTCTTTAGGTTGCGATGTTATACCTCTTTATTGTGAACCTAATGGGGAATTTATTCGAGGAACTGAGCCATTACCAACTAACTTAGTTGATTTATGTAATGCTGTAAAAAAACATCAAGCAGATGCTGGGTTTGCAATTGACCCTGATGCAGATCGTTTAGCTTTAGTAGATGAAAAAGGCACTCCCTTGGGCGAGGAATACACATTAGTTATTGCAGCAGAAGGATATTTAGAGGAAATTGAAGATCCTGAAAAATTTGTTGTAAACTTATCTACGTCACTAGCTTTAGAGAAACTCGCAGAAACAAAAGGAAGTGCTGTTGAGAGATCTGCTGTGGGCGAGATAAATGTTGTAAACAAAATGAATGAATTAGGGTCAAATTTAGGTGGAGAAGGCAATGGAGGTGTAATTCTTAGAGAAAGCCATCTAGGTCGAGATTCTTTAGTAGGAGCAGCTATGGTTTTAAATAGGATGTCTCAAGGGAATCAAAAATTAAGTCAAATCTTTAATTCGTTGCCTCAGTATCAAATTGTAAAAGATAAAATAAAGTTAGAAGGTATTAATTCAGATGAGTTGATTGTTAAAATAAGTAAAAAGTTTAAAAATGCACAAAAAAATACTATAGATGGAATCAAATTTATTTGGGAGGACAGGTGGGTACACCTTAGAAAATCAAACACCGAACCGATATTGAGAATTTATGCAGAGGCACCAGATAAAATTCAAGCAGAAGAATTAGTTAAAGAGGTAAAAAGTTTAATTTAAATGAGGGATATAGCAAAATACATTGATCATACTAATTTGAGACCCTATTTAACAAAGAAAGATATTCAAAGGATTTGCAAGGAAGCAAGTCAATATAATTTTGCATCGGTGTGTATTAATCCAATTCATGTTCCTTCAGCCACAAAATATTTAAAAGATTCTTTTTCGGAAGTAAGTACGGTTATCGCGTTTCCATTGGGTGCAATTTCAACTGAAATAAAATATGCGGAAGCCATGGATGCAATTGATCAGGGAGCAGAAGAATTAGATATGGTGATAAATATTGGATACTTAAAGGAGGGAAAGAACAATCAACTAGCAGATGAAATCACAAAAATAGTTAAAGCATCAGAAGATATATGCTTAAAAGTAATTATTGAAACCTGTTTGCTGAATACAGAAGAAAAAATTCGTATTTCGAAAAGTGTAAAGGAATCAGGAGCTGATTATATAAAAACCTCTACAGGTTTTTCACTAAAAGGAGCCGATGCTAAGGATGTTAAAATTATTAGATAAACACTTGGTGATAGTACAGGAATTAAAGCAAGTGGAGGCATAAAATCTTTATTAGATTTAAATAAAATGCTAAATGCGGGCGTAAACAGAATAGGCACCAGTTCAGGGATAATTATATTAAATGAATGAAAAAGTTCTAATAAAACGTAAAGCAGAGGTAGAATTAAAGATCGAATCACTTGCTTATGGAGGGATGGGAATTGCAAAAAAGGAAAACTTTGTAATTTTTGTGAAAAATGCAATCCCAGGTCAAACTGTAATTGCAAGAATTTATAAAAAGAAAAAAGGATATGCTGAAGCCAGAGCCTTAAAGATTTTAGTTGAATCTCCAAATGTTGTAAAACCTAAGTGTAATCATTTTTACATTTGTAGTAAAATTCAAAATCTATCCTACAAAGAGCAATTGAAAGAAAAAGGGAATCAAGTTATAGATGCATTTCAAAGATTAGGAGGATTTAAAGATTTTAAGTTAAATAATGTTGTAAAGGGGAATCCAATTTTTAATTACCGCAATAAAATGGAGTTTACATTTTCACCTCACAGGTGGGTTTTAGATTCAGAACCAGAAGATGCGAGTAAATCTTTTGCACTTGGGCTGCATATTCCAGGAAGGTATGATAAAATACTTGATATAAATAACTGTTACATACAGCCAGAAATAGGGAATAAAATTTTAAAGGTTGCGAGAGAGGTCTGTTTATCAAACCCTAAACTAAAGCCATATGATCCAAAGACGCACATTGGGTTTTTACGTTATTTAACGCTTAGATATGGATTGAAAACAGGCCAACTCATGGTGAATATCGTAACTGCGTATGATGATATCAATAAACTTTCACCATTAATTGATAGTTTACTAGATAAGTTCCCTGAGATTACATCTATGGTAAATAATGTTAATACCAGAAAAGCAGATATTGCGTTTGGAGAATTTGAGAATCTCTTATTTGGCAAGCCATATATTGAAGAAAAATTAGGAGAATTAACGTTTGAAATTTCAGCAAATTCATTCTTTCAAACGAATACTTTACAAGGAGAATTATTGTACAATGAAGTATTAAAGGCAGCTAATTTGAAAGGGGATGAAATTATTTTTGACTTGTATTGCGGGGCAGGAAGTATCGCTCTTTTCTTAGCACATAAAGCCAAAGAAGTATATGGTTTTGAAATTATTAGATCTTCTTTGGAGAATGCAGAGAAAAATGCAGAGAAAAATGAAATTAAAAACACATCTTTCTTAAAAGCAAATCTAGATACCTTCTTTAAATCAGGCCAACTTCCCCGTAAAGTCCCGAAGCCAAATGTAGTAATCGTCGATCCACCAAGAGCGGGAATGCATCCAGATATGGCTAATTATTTATATAAATTCAAAGCTGAAAAAATTGTATATGTGTCTTGTAACCCTACTACCCAAGCAAGAGATGCTAAGTTATTAGTAGAAAAAGGTTATAAAATTAAAAGTGCTGTTATGGTTGATATGTTTCCGCATACGCCACATATTGAAACGGTGGTTTTATTTTCTAAGTAGTGCTTTTGAAAATCTAGATTCCGAAATTTCAGAATCGAACTCAATATCAATTATAATCCATTCTGTGCCTTTACTATTTCTTTTGAGTTCATCTTTAAATCTATAATGGAATGGGAACCATCTACCCTTTACACTTTTGATATTATTCATTGAGATCGTTTTCAATAGTTTTCCACTCTTTGCGTATCGCTCTTCTTTGATAGGCAAAAAATATTCTTTATCAATCCAGGCTCTTCTTTTAGGATAAGAGAGTCCTTTAACTTTAGCTTCCATAAAAATCACCCAATGATCACGATCATTTATAAAGGCAGATTTTTCTAGGGTTAAATGATAAATTTCACGTATTGGTCGAGTTTCCATCATGTCTTTATAGGACATATCGGAACCATTAATGGATTGTCTTAACATATGCCCAGAAATTTGAATTATTCGATCTGTTTGTGGAGAATAGGTCCATAATTTATCTTTTAATTTTAACATTTTAGTTCCCGCTTCTCTAGCGGGCGATAAATTTTCCGTAAATGCCTTTTCAAAACCCGTACTCCAGCTTTTTGATTTTATTGTTCGACTTTTTCTTCGACCGTGAATAATCATTTCACTTATTAAAACACGGTTATTTGAGTTCAGATTTTTATCCATTTCACTAACGATATCATAAACAGATAATTTATTTGATTCTCCAAAGATGCATGATAAAGATGTTAGAAAAACAAAAAATTTATTCATGTTTCTAACTCTTTAAATAACTGTGCCATTTCCCTGCGATAAATTGCAAGTCCTGCTAGCATAGTTCCTAGCACTGTTGCTACAAGTCCAGGTAGTAAACCAACATAAAATAAATCAGGAGTGACTTTTGAATAAAAAGTATTTGGCATAATCATATCTGTCAAAGCCATTTCTTCAAGTGCTTCAGCATAACTAATTCCATTTTCTTGAAAGTAATAGGTAATACTTATTCCAAGCCCAGTCCCAAGAACTGTTCCTGTTAACCCTATTATAATCGCCTCAGTTATCATAGATCTATAGACTTGTCCTTTTGATTCTCCCATAGCAAGTCGTAAACCAATTTCTCCATAGCGCCTTAAGCCATTCATTAGTCCCATATTCCAAAGAACTATCATGACAATCACCAAGAAAATTCCTCCAATTACTGCTAATGCAGCATTACTAAAATCAACCATGGTTCCCATCTGGTTTGTATCCCTTAATGCGATCATAATCGGAGAATAAATATCAGAGCTATCATTGTTGGTTCTGTTAAAATTTGATCGAATTTCTATTGCACTGTTATCATTATAAAATAAATCATGAGTAAATCCTAAAATTTCTGTTGCTGCACCTTGCATATCAAGCGCTTCCTGAGCCCCAGAAATATCTAATAAGATCATTTGCTTATCGGTTTGACCTTTATTCAAATTAAAAACACCAGAGATATTAAAGTTATAGGTTGTAAAAGCATTATCCATTGTCGACCCTATAAAAGTTGCTTCTTGTCCAGTGGAAACCTCTAGTTTTTTAGCTAGCTTTGAACTAATCAGGATTTCATTTGAAGACTTTGGATGATTTCCATCAATGATGATTTTATTTAGCTCCCACAATTCGGTTTGTCTTGAGTCGTTTGAAAAGAAATCAATTCCTATTGCCATAACTGGGCTCTGAGATCGAGTCTCTTTATTGTCATTTGGAATATCGATCAGGCCTCCAAAATTTATCCTAGGACTCCAGAAATAATTAGGATAATTTCTTTTTAAATCAGAAATCCTGTCCTCAACATCCAGTAATGCCAGATCGAGAGGGAGCATCTGTATTTCTTCTTTATATGCTTTAGTTACCACCTTCTGATATCCTGCAATGATAACAGCTGTATCCAAAAAAACACTATTAAGCATACCCCTCATAAAGCCCAAAGCAAAAATAACAATAGCAACAGTTGTTGTAATAATAATAGTGGGGAATAGACTTCGAGTCTTATCTCTGATCAGTCCTTTTGCTAAAAATTTTATCATGTCGTTATTTTTCCACGAAGAGCATCTGTAGGGTTCATATTGCTAATTCTCCGTGAAGGGAAATAACTGACAAGGAGCACTACAATTCCAATGAGTATTGTTGTTGTTAAAATCAAACCAATTGAGTACACAGGGATAAGGCGCTTTGCAATCATAAGTCCCATCTCACTATAATCCATTGGGAGAGGGATTCCCTTTTCTGCGAAATACCATAAAATAGGGCCAAAAAAAATAACAGTCATAATCGTAGCTAAAAATGAGTTGAGCGCACCCTCTAAGGTAAATAAACCAACTACTCGAGATCTTGTCATTCCTAAAGCCATCAAAGTTCCAATTTCTTTACCTCTTCGGAAAATAGAAAGAACTTGAGCATTAAAAATTCCCATTGCTGTTAAGCAAAGAAGAATGAAAAATAATATTTGGTTTCCAGGTTTATCCGCTTCGATTGCTGCCTCAATATCAGAAATTAAATAATTAACATCCCTGTGCAACCAGTCTCCAGAGCTTTTTACTTTTTCAATGCCCTCATTATAAGTCACGTATGTTGCTTCATTTTCCATATTAAGCATATTCTGGGCTTTTTTAATTGGTATCCAAATAGTTCCAATATCTAATTTGAAATTTTCTGTATTCATTATGTGCATAACAGTACCTTCCATTGCATCATATGCTTTTTCAGAGTCAAGCCAGCGGATTATAAAGGTATCCCCTTCTTTTAATTGTGTTTTTTTAGCCATTTCAGAGCCAATTAAAACGGGAATTTCTATTTCATCATGATTAGCGAGCATCTTGGTTGGGTTAACTTTATCCGTATTGTTTCCTTCCATATTTATTATGGACTGCTCAGGAGGAATGCCCTTCATAGTGACGGGCATCATTCTTCCATTTGGATATATTGATGCTTGACTAACTAGTATCGGGAAAGCCTCCTTTAAGTTAATTAACTTCTTCAGTGCGATAGGTATTTTCGAATGAGATTTTTCAAATGACATAGGATCAATGGGGTCATAATTAGGATGCCAATAAGATCCTCCTGCTATTTCAGTGTCTATGGTTGTTTGTTTGGCATATTGTCTCATCCCATCATACATCCCTGAAATAAAAAGGATAACAAAAAATGATATTGATGTAACAAAGACATTCAAAAAAGTTCGCAGTCTGGCACCGATTAGATTTTTTAGTGCAATTTTAAAAAGCATGGTATTTTATTTTGATTTTTTAATCTTTTCATCTTTATTTATCATACCATCCTCAAGGTGTATTATACGTTTGAGGTATCCCATGATCTTTTCATCGTGAGTTGCAAAGACAAAAGAGGTTGATATTTCTTTGTTTAACTTTGTCAAGATCTTCATAATATGATGTGAGTTTTCAGCATCAAGGTTTGCAGTTGGTTCATCTGCCAGCACTAAATCAGGTTGATGTACAATCGCTCTTGCAATTGCCGTTCGTTGGCATTGCCCTCCACTTAATGTGTTTGGCCGAGAATCTCTCTTGTCAGAAAGCCCAACCCACTCAATTGCTTGATTTACTTTCTTTTGACGATCTAATGGACTTACTTTATTTAAAATAAGAGGTAATTCAACATTTTCATAAACCGAATAGACAGGTAATAAATTATAACTCTGAAAAATAAAGCCCATATGTTTTCGACGAAGAAGAGCTCTTTCATTATGAGAAGTATTATTCAGAGAGTGATCGAGTACACTTACCGTACCTTCTGAAGCGGAATCAAGTCCACCGATTACATTAAGAAGTGTTGTTTTACCAGAACCAGATGGTCCAACGAGGCCAGTAAATTCACCAGTATTCAATGTTAGATTAATATCTTTCAATGCAGTGAAAAAATTATTCCCAATAGGATAACGTTTGACTAAACTTTTTATAGAGATCACAATATGCTTTTTCATTTATTAAACCCTCAATAATTATAAATTAACATTATTTTAGCAGTTGAGCCAAAACTTTCAAGTCCAGATGACACAATAACTGGTAAATATTCATCGCGTTTTGGATTTATAGAAAAAATATAATTTAGGCTGAAATTATCATATGCTGAGCTCCAGCGTAAAAAATTATAACTTTTTTTCTCATTTAGACTTACTTGTTTTATTATACTTAATTGATGTGTCATGCCAAATGGAATAGCAGCTAGGATTGCACTGTAGTTCTGATTTGATTTAATTGGTCTTTGTTGTTGAATGGACATGAATTCAGTCATTAAGTATATTCCATTGATGATGGGTAGGGTGTAATCCAATCCTAAAGTGGCTATTATTTGTTTTAGATTACTAGATGAGATAGCAGAACCTTCATTCCAAAATCCAAAAAAACCATCATATCTATAATCTAATCCCCACCTAGTAATCTCATCATTATGGTAAGATATTGCCCATTCTCCTGAATAGTGAGATATTTCAGATCGAAAGCCAAAAGACAAATTGTTGAGTTCATTTAATATTGACCATGACCATATTGAGATTGTATTCATCGGGAACCATTTTAATCTGAATGCTCTCACACCACTAATTTGTCCAGTGGGATCAGTAACATCAATATAATCAAACCAGGAAAGGTTCCGTAATATTTGTGTTGGCCCAAAAGTTATTTTTTGTAAACCTAATCTAGCTTCAAGTTTTTCATTAGAGTATCTTATCCAATACCTGTAAGGTATTCCGTGTCTAGTGTCATATTCTATGCTTTTTTTGAATACGCTAACTTTAATTGTATCAAGATTTACCATCGATCTTCCAGAATAGACATGGTCGACTATATGGGCATATTCAAAATCAATTAATTGGTCATCAGTTAATTTATTAAAAACAGAAAAGGTTGCTATTGTTCCAAATTTTGATTCGAAATGAGAATCATTTTCTGGGATATCATTACCTGTTAAAATGCTATACCATAACTGTCCTTTTAAAGAATAATTTTGAGAATAAAGAATATTGCTAAATAGAAGTATTGAAATAATATATGTTAAACGATATTTTGCTTTATTAAAAGTTTGTTTCAAAAAAAACATTTAAAATCTGATTATGTGAAACCTTTTTTGTCTTAATCCCTTACAGTTTTAGAAAGTACAATGCATAATGCAGGAAGCAAAGTTAAATCACAAATTAAAGCCAATGCAATCATGAGCGCTGAGAAGAGTCCAAATTGGAAAGTAGGAAGAAAAGCAGATAAAGTTAATACTAAAAAACCTGAAACTAATACCGTGGTAGTTATCATCAGTGCCGATCCTGTATTTATGATTGTGTTGCGTAAAGCCTCTATAATAGGTAGCCCTCTTGATAATTCCTTTCTATATCGTAATAAAAAATGAAGTGAATCATCAACGGCGATACCTAATGCTACAGAAAATGTCATGGCTGTGGGTACACGGATGGGGATATTAAACCAAGCCAATAATCCCATCATTGTAAAGATGGGTATTAGATTAGTAATTAAATTTATAAACAAAATCGACCCTTTTCGAAACATGATGGTTAACACTAAGCAAATAAAAAATAGTGCAATGCCAAGTGAGCTTGATAGAGACTTAACTAAATAAGTATTTGTCTTTAAAGCGACAACTGTTGTTCCCGTATACTGAACAGTTAAGTTTGAAGGGAAACTTTTAGCTAAAGAATCAAGTTTGAGATAAATTTTTTCCATTTGATTTGATGTTTTATTTTCAATCAGTCCAGAAATTCTTAATGTATTTTGTTTGATGTTTATAAGTTTATTTTTGCTATTTTGATTGTCTTTAATAATTAATTTAATCATCTCATCTTCATTATTTCCTTTATTTGCTTGGAACCTTTTTGAAGATTCAATTAGGTTGTTTATTGATAAAAATCGACTATTTTTTAATTCAGATTCGAGTAGGGTTTGTGTCCTTTTAAGATAAGGAAGATATTCTATATAGTTAATATTACCATTATTAGATGAGTCAGGTTTAATTTGAAATAAAACTTCAAAGGGAAGAACGCCACCAAAGTACTTTTCTGTAAACTTTAAATCTTGATATAGTTGATTATTCGGTCTTAAATCATCTAGAAGAGATGCATCAGTAGAAATTTCCACTATTTTAGATATAAATATTGCTGATATGATACTCGGTATAAAAACAAACCACCATGGATTAGCAATGATTTTATCTGACAAAATACTTAAAAACTTGTTGAAAGGTTTATAGGATTTATAATTAAAGCCTTTCATTGCAAGAAGCCCTGATGGAACCGTTAAAATTGAAACTAACCAAGCCATCATAATACCAATTGAGACTTCCATCCCAAATTCTCTTATAATCTTTATTGAAGTGGTAGTCAAAGCAAGAAAGCCAATCGATGTAGTTAAACTTGTAATAAAAATTACTTTTGACATCTCTTTGAGGGTTTTTAACATAATCTCTTCAGAGCTTTTATTTAATTTAGTCAAGTTTTCCTTAAATCGAGCTTGAATGTGTATTGCATCAGCAACACCGATTATAAAAATTAAATTTGGAACAATGTATGAAATAATATTAATCTCAAGATTAAATAGGCCCATAAAACCGAGTAGCCATATTGCTGTAATAATTACTGTGAGGATTGGGAGGAATACTTGTACCCAATTTCTAAATAAAAACCCTAAAACACATAAAAGAATTACAAGTACAAATGGGACAAAAATAAAATTATCCCTTAACATTAATAAAACAAACTCTGTTCTTAGTACTGTAACTCCCGATAGAACCCATTGTATTTCTGAGTCTTTTAGAATGTTTTTGACTTTTTTTATCAGTTGAGTTCGATCACTATGATTATTGGCAAGGTCGTTTAAGGATATTATTATTGCACCGAAGTCCAAGTTTTCAGATAAGATTCTATTCCCAATTGTGGGATCTTTCTGTATGTACCTTAAAGCATTATTTAATCTAGTGTTATTCCAATTTGGACCCATGAAATCACCAATCCATGCATTGGAATCGATATCACTTAAATTAAACAAGGACACAACGGTATTTACCTCATTAAACTCTTCTAATTGGTATATTATATCGTCAAGCTTTTTGTATAATTCTTGAGATTGAAAATCTTTGGGTTTGTAAATCAACGTGATGATGTTGTCTTCCCTACCAAAATTGCTTTTAAAACTTTGATATTCTCTTGCGCTTAAATCATATTCTGAGAAAAGATCTTCAACGGAAAAGTCAAGTTTTAAAGAAGGTATAAAAGTAGCCCAAAAAGTTGTTACAAGTGCTAGTATCAACAACGTCTTTTTTGGGGAATAAATTACTGTTTCAAAGATTTTATGGATCATTTTCATTGATTAAAAATTAATGATTTACCAATTTATTAATTCTAATACCGTAACTCTTAAATAAAGAAAAATAATATATGACATTCTTTTGATATTGGATTTGTTCTAAAATGGTAGTCCCATTAAAAGATATTTTAATGTTTAAATAAGTAATCTTTAAAGTGAAATAGTTTAATAATTATAGTAAAATTAAGAGCCTATTTTAGATCATTGTGCATTAAAATTTCTAGTATTTCATGAAAAACACACCTTTAGATAAAAGATATAAACCTTCCAAGATAGAAGACAAATGGTACCAGCACTGGATGGAAAAGAAATATTTTAAGGCAGATGAACACTCAAAAAAAGAACCTTTTACTATTGTAATCCCTCCGCCTAATGTGACGGGAATTTTACATTTAGGCCATGTTTTAAATAATACAATTCAAGATGTTTTAATTCGTAAAGCTCGAATGGAAGGTAAAGAAGCATGCTGGATTCCTGGTACTGACCATGCTTCTATTTCAACCGAATCTAAAGTAGTCGAAATGCTAAAAATTAATGGTATTAATAAAAAAGATTTAAATCGAGATGAATTTTTAAAATATGCGATGGATTGGAAGAATGAATATGGTGGCATTATCATCAAGCAATTAAAAAAGTTAGGTTGCTCATGCGATTGGGATCGTGAAACGTTTACAATGGATGAAGGCTATTCAAAAGCAGTTCTAACGGCGTTCGTTAATCTATATAAAAAAGGAATAATTTATAGAGGAAATCGACTAGTTAACTGGTGCCCTGTATCTCAGTCTGCCATTAGCGATGAGGAAGTTATTTATCGCGAAATCAAAGGGAAACTCTGGTACTTTAAATATCCTATAAAAGGCTTAAAAGAATTTATAGTTGTTGCTACTACTAGGCCAGAAACAATGCTTGGAGATTCCGCAGTCGCAATTAATCCAGGGGATAAACGATTTAAACATTTAATTGGGGAATCCCTTATTCTACCATTAGTAGGTAAAGAGATTCCAATTATATCTGATGACTTTGTTGATCCAGAATTTGGGACGGGTTGCGTAAAAGTTACTCCTGCACATGATCCAAATGACTTTGTTATTGGAAAGAGACACAATCTTTTATTTACTAATATTATGAAAGAGGATGCTTCATTGAATCTAAATGTACCTAAAAAATACCAAGGCTTAACTCGAGAAAAAGCAAGAGAAGTAATTTTACTGGATATTGAAAATTTAGGTTTGTTAGAGAAGGTAGAAGATTATACTCATCAAGTTGGCTTTTCTGAGAGAGGGAACGTGCCAATAGAATTTTATATGTCCAAACAATGGTTTATGAAGATGTCTGATCTATCTAAACCGGCTTTAGAAGCAGTTAATAGAGGGAAAGTTAAATTTTATCCAGAACATTGGAAAAAAACATATAATCATTGGATGAATAATATTAAAGATTGGTGTATAAGTAGACAATTATGGTGGGGTCATCGATTGCCTGTTTGGTACAATAAAAAGGATCCCAAATTAATCCATGTATCAGTAGAAGGCCCTGAAAATCCAAATAATTGGTTTCAAGATCCAGATGTTTTGGATACTTGGGCAAGTTCGTGGCTTTGGCCTATTGGTGTTCATAATTGGCCAGAATCAAATAAAAGTTTAGATAAGTTTTATCCCACGAATTCCTTAGTTACTGGGCCTGACATTATATTTTTCTGGGTAGCTAGAATGATCATGTCTGGTTATGAATTTAAAAACGAATTACCATTTAAAGATGTTTATTTCACATCCATTTTAAGAGATGAAACTGGGAGAAAATTAAGTAAATCATTGGGTAATTCACCTGATCCGCTTGACCTATTTGCGGAATATGGAACAGATGCTGTAAGGTTTGGAACTATGTTAATGGCTCCCCAAGGTCTAGATGTTTTATTTTCTAAAGAACGTCTAGAAATTGGCAGAAATTTTATGAATAAACTTTGGAATGCTTGTCGTTTTGTTCAAATCAATCTTAATGAAACATTCAACACCGAAATAAACTTAAATAAAGAAGAATTAGGAATTGCAGAGAAATGGATTTTAGGCCAATTATCAAAAACAGTTTTTGCATTTAATAGACATCTAGATCGTTTTCATTTTAATGAAGCAGCAAAAGTAATTTATGAATTTACCTGGAACGATTTTTGCGATTGGTATATTGAAATAATAAAACTAAGTTTTTCTAACGGTAATGAATTACAAAAAAATATTGCGGCATCAGTTGCTATTAAATGTATTCGTACCGTAATTACAATTTTACATCCTTATGCACCATTTATTACTGAAGAATTATGGAGCTGTTTTAAATTAGATTCTAAACCAGATTTAATAGTCAGCAATTGGATAGGCAAGGAAATTTCATATGATTTTCCTGTTGAAAAAAAAGAAATGTCTTTCTTACAATCAATGATTACCTCTATTAGAAGCATACGGAGTAGAATGAATATTCCTTACTCAAAAAAGATAAATTTGAGTATAAGGTGTGATTTAAAAAACGAAAATTTTATCAAGTCTCAAAAAGCATTGTTAGAGGCCTTTGTTAATACTGATAATATTGAAATTAGTGACAAAATTGACAGGCCATATCAATCTTCTGCGATTGTTTTGGGAGAGGTTGAAATTTTCATTCCTTTAGATAAACTAGTTGATTTAAATATTGAAAAGTCAAGAATGGGGAAAAGAATTAAAGATATTGAACGAATACTCAGTTCAATTAATAGTAAATTATCAAATGAAAATTTTATAAAAAGAGCCCCTAGGACTGTTGTTGAAAAAGAGAAATCAAACTTTGATAAATTGACTAAAGAAATGAAAAAGATCAATCACAACCTTAATATGTTATCATAATGACAATTAAATTATTCACTTTAATATTTATAAGTTTTACTTTAGCCCAGTCTGAAAATGCAACTCTAACTCTATATAAGGATGGAACAGCTCTCATTAAACAACCAGTAGCATGGTCTATTCCTTCAGGAAACAGTTATGTTACTTGGGGTGACCTTCCAAATGGGATTCATAAAGACACTCCTTTTTTAAATTTAGATGGAGCAAATATTATTTCTCAAAGATTTAACGATAATATATTTACTGAGATTGATTATTTTAGCAAGTTAAAAGGAGAAGAAATTTTTGTTAAACCGAAAGATGGTAAAGTAGTTAAAGGGAAGCTACTTGAGATTAGTTCTGCAACAGTTACAATATTAAATCAATCACATATATTTACATTTAACCGATCAGAGTTAGAATATATAAAAAGTAAAAATAAAAGTATTAATATTCCGAATTTTAGTTCTTTTTTATCTTGGGATTTATATTCAAAAGAAGGGAAAATAGTAAAAGGAGAATTAGTCTATAAAGCTCGTAATTTTTCTTGGACTACTGTTTATAGGTTAAAAATGTTAAATGAGGAAAAAGGGGAGTTAGTTGCTGAGGCGGTAATAAATAATAATTCAGATATGAATTTTAACTCAGTCCTTCTTAATCTTGTCGAAGGAAATTTGAATAAAGCGTCTATGGCAAAGCCCCTTAGTGAAAAACTTTATCGAAACAGTGTCATTCAAAAAAACAATTCTTCTTCATCTACGTTAAGTGTCGATGAATTAGGCGATTATCATATCTATTCACTTAATGGTGATCATGATCTAGAATCAAAAGAAAATATTACTATACGAATGTATGGGCCATTAGATGTAAAGTATCAAAAAACATATGTTTTTGAAAATAGTGAAAGGAGGCAAAAAGAAGAGCCTCTTGAAGTTCAATTAACATTGAGCAATATGGAAAAAAATGGTTTGGGAATATCTTTACCTGCTGGGAAAGTTGAAATTTATGCTCAATCACAATCAACAGGACTTGAATATATTGGAGCAGATAATATGGGACAAGTTCCCAAAGGGCAGTCCACAAAATTAATTTCTGGTAGAGCTTTTGATGTCATAGGGAACAGAAAAGTTTTAAATTATGATAGGCAGCGAAAAAGTGAAGAAGCTGTAATTGAAATCGCCTTAACTAATAATAGAACTGAAAGCGTTGATATCCTTCTCATTGAACATATAAATGGCGATTGGATTATCAAAGATGAATCTCTCAATTATAAAAAAGAGGATGCTTCAACAATTCATTTCCCTCTTAGTTTAAATGCTGGTGAGGTTAAGAATGTTTATTATACCTACCGTAAAGAATGGAAATAGTATTTAAAGGATAAGAATTGCATATAAACGATCCAATCATTGTTCTTGATAATATTGGTTCTAAGAGGGTTAGCGTTTTTAATCAACATGGTATACATGTAATACGCGATCTATTATATTATTTGCCTAGAAGGCATCTTGATCGTACATCTATTACAAGCATAAAAGATTTAAAAAAAGGCTATAAGAGTACATTAATAGTTTCTGTTAACTCTTTTGGAGTTAGGCCTATCAAAAAGGGCAAGATGTTCCAGGTAATTGTTTCTGATTCCAGTGGATCAATGACTTTAGTATGGTTTAATAGCATTAAAATAATAAAAAACATTTTTAAAGTTGGTGATAAATTAGCGATTCATGGGAAAGTGAATTGGTACAATGGTTACACGATTACACATCCTGAGTTTGATAAATTAGATAAACAGGACAATCCCCTAAGTACAGGCGAAATAATCCCAATTTACCCTTTAACATCAGAGTTCAAATCTTCTGGAATAGATCAGAGAGTGTTAAGAAAATTAATTAAAGGTGCGTTTAGTAAAAATCTAGTTATTGATGACTTTCTTCCAGAAAAAATTATAAAGGATAACAATTTAATTTCTTTAAGCAAAGCTATTCACAATATTCACTATTCAAATTCATTAAATGAACTTAAACGTGCTATCAACAGATTAAAATTTGATGAACATTTTTTTTTACAACTTTTTATGGCAATTCGAAGAAGGAATTTTAAATCTTTAAATAGCAAGCCTATTTTAAATATTGGTCCATATTTTAAGTTAATATCTGAATCATTAGAATTTGAATTAACAAAAGCTCAGAAAAAAGTACTTAAAGAAATTCGTAATGATCTAAAAAGTAAAAAACCTATGAATAGGTTGCTTCAAGGAGATGTTAGCTCAGGAAAAACAATTGTAGCTATTTTATCCTCAGCTATAGCAGTTGGGAATAATTTTCAAGTTGCCATAATGGCGCCGACAGAAATTCTTGCGAGGCAACATTACTTATCATTCATAGGTCAAATGAACAAAGCAAAAGTGACTTGTGCATTATTGATTGGCAATATGAAGAAAAAAGAGCGAACTTCAATAATAAGTGGAATCAAATCAAATAAAATCCAAATTATAATTGGAACGCATGCTTTGATACAAGAGGATGTAAAATTTAAAAAGTTAAATTTAGTAATTATTGATGAACAACATAGGTTTGGCGTTAATCAAAGAGCTAGCTTAATTGCAAAGGGTGAAAATCCCAACTTCTTAGCAATGACTGCAACACCAATTCCAAGAACATTATCTATAACATATAACGGGGATATGGAATTATCAATTATTGATGAACTACCCTTAAATAGAATACCAATAAGGACAAAAGTCATTAATCCAGATCGCTTAAAAAGAGTTTATAGCTTCATGACAAAACAGTTTAATGAAGGTAAGCAGGCCATGGTTATTTATCCTTTAGTAGAGGAATCTGAAAAATCTGATCTTGCCGCAGCTGTTCAGGCTCATGAAAACTTTAGAAATAAAATTTTTAGAAAGTTTAAAGTAGGATTAGTTCATGGTAGAATGGATTCAAGTGAGAAAGACTTAATTATGGAAAAATTTTCAAAAAATCAAATTAATTTACTTGTTTCTACTACAGTTGTTGAGGTTGGAGTTGATATTCCAAATGCATCAGTTATGCTTATCGAAAATGCTGAAAGATTTGGCTTAACCCAATTACATCAATTAAGGGGGCGTGTTGGTAGAGGTTCTTCTAAAAGTTATTGCATACTTGTGAAAAGAAAAATTCGTGATTCAGGAAATGTTAGACTAAACATTATGGAGGAAAGTAATGATGGTTTTTATATTGCCGACGAAGATCTAAAGTTGAGAGGACCAGGGCAGTTTTTCGGGACGAAACAATCTGGATTTATAAATTTTCAAATAGCAAGTTTGACTCTTGATGCGGCAATTATCAAAGCAGCAAGAAAGACAGCATTTAATATTGTCAAGGATGATACTAGTCTAAAGAAGGATTCAAATAAAAAGATTCGCGATCGGTTTGAAAATGAATATGTTGATTATCTATCTGAGTTTAGCTTTTCTTAGTTATTTTCTATATTCAGAGATTTAGAAGAATTATATTCTGCTTTATTTTTTAATAAAAAATTAGTTCATTGCGATAAAATTGGAAGAAAATCAAAAAAATGATGAAAAGCTTTTTATGTATTTAATTAATACTTTTCAGTCAAGTGCGCAAATAGCATTAGGAGAAATGGAAAATCCAATGACAAGAAAAGTTGAAACAAATCTAGATCAAGCAGGTTATTATATTGATTTACTTGAAATGGTTAAAAAAAAAACCAAAAACAATTTAACTGAATATGAAGAGCAAATGTTGATAAATATCATCAGTAAATTGAAGATGAGCCTTTTATTGGAATCAAAAAAGTAGTAAAGCTAAAAAATTATAAGATGAGGTAAGTTTTGATTAGAAATGATTACATCCGTTTGAATCGCTTGATAGCCACAATAGTTTTTCTAGTTTCTTTCATAGTTTATTATGATACAATGGCTCCCACCGTATCATATTGGGACTGTGGTGAATTCATTGCTGTATCTCACACTCTTGGAGTCCCTCACCCTCCAGGAAGTCCTTTTTTCTTGTTACTAGGAAGAATAGCTTCAATGTTGCCAATAACTGAAGATATAGCTTTCAGAGTTAATTTACTTTCGCCCATCTCAAGTGCATTTGCTGTAATGTTTTTGTACTTAGTGATTGTATTGCTAGTTGCTAATTGGAAGGGGGGAATAAAAAATTATCAAGATTCATTAGTTTCTTTTGGTGGAGGAGTAATTGGCTCGTTAACTTTTGCATTTACAGATAGTCACTGGTTCAACGCAGTTGAAGCAGAAGTGTATGCTTTTAGCACTTTTTTTACTGCAATAGTAGTATGGTTGATTTTGAAATGGCATGAGAAAGCCGATGAAATTGGGAATGAGAGATATATCTTAATAATTGCCTATATGATTGGTTTAGCTACGGGCCTTCACTTATTAAATCTATTGGCAATCCCTTTTATTGCCTTAATTATTTATTTTAAAAAGTATGAATTTAATTGGAAAACCTTTGGGTATACAGTCATAATAACAGGAATAGTCTTTTTTCTAATACATAATGTTATTATAAAAGGGATGCCTAAAATTGCAGACTCTATTGGGGTATGGGGTGCAGCCTGCTTAGTATTATCAGTGTTTGTATTTATGATATGGGCAATCAAAAATCAAAAGTTAATACTTTCACTATCGTTGACTTCAATGGTATTAATTTTGATTGGATATAGTACATATGCACTAATATTCATCCGTTCAAATCAAGATCCAGGAATTGATGAAAATGACCCCGAGACCATTGAAGCATTCATATCATATTTAGAGAGAGAACAATATGGAGACGTTGGTATTTTGCCTAGGAGATTTAATGAAATACCTCCAATCCATGAAGTTGTAGGTTACCCAGAAGGCAAAAATCGTGAGTTTTCATCATCTCAAGAGGCCAAATATAGGAAATATGAATCGGGGAAACAGTTGAGTTACTTTTGGAATTATCAAGTAAAAAAAATGTATAACCGATACTTTTTATGGCAATTTGCAGGTAGAGGGCCCTCTAAAGAATCTCATTTAAGGATGGGTGCTAATTCAAGAGAGGATGGCGTTGATTTAACTCAATTTGGTCTACCACTTGCTTTCATACTAGGGATTATAGGGATCTTATATCATGCGAGCAAAGATCAAAAGATGGCGTTTTCTGTACTATCACTCTTTATAATGACTGGTTATGCTATTATTATATATTTAAACCAAGATGATCCCCAGCCTAGAGAACGTGATTATTCTTATGTTGGTAGTTTCTTTGCTTTTGCTATTTGGGTGGGACTTGGTTCTGTTGCTATAAGCGAAAAAGTAATTGAAAAAATAAAAAATATTGAACTAGCTAAAAGACTCGTCTTAATTCTGATAGTTTTACAACTGATCTTTGTCCCTTTTGTAATGGCCAAGGCAAATTATCATTCACATGATCGGTCTGGTAATTTTGTTGCCTGGGACTATAGTTATAACCTTTTACAGTCAGTGGGCCCGAATGGTGTTATTTTTACAAATGGAGATAATGATACTTTCCCACTTTGGTATCTACAGGAGGTTGAAAAGTTAAGAACAGATGTTGCTGTTGTTAACTTAAGTCTATTGAATACTCCCTGGTATATTAAGCAATGGAGAGATAAAAGGGAAAAAGGGAAGGAGTTTATTACTCTTTCAGATTTTCAAATTGATGATTTAACATCAAAGTTAACCCGATGGGAAAAACAAAATGTTCAAATACCAGTAAAAAATGATCCACTAAATGAGGATGGTTATATTGAATGGGAAATGAAACCCACATATGGAGGTCAAGCACTTCGTGTCCAAGACATGATGATTATGAGAATAATTAATGATGCTAAATGGCGAATTCCAATATATTTTGCAGTTACGGTATCACAACAAAATAGAATTGGCCTAGACCGTTACTTAGATATGCAAGGATTGACATTTCAATTAAAAAGTCATGAAACTGAACCAATTGATACAGAAAAAATGTATGAAAATTTGATGACTGATGTCGGACCAAAAGATTGGTCTACCAATTTTAATCATGATGTGTTTTATAATGATGATACAGCAGGTTATTTAAACTGGTCAAAGAATTTTCAATCAGGCTATATGTTTAGAAATTTAGGCAATAAAAATGTTTACTTTAACGATCAAACAAAACGCTTGCTTCAGAATTATCGTAGTGCATACATGCAGCTTGCAGTTACTTACTATATGGATTATCAAAGAATAGATAGAAGGAAGAAAAATAGAGATGAAAATTTACTATCTTCATTGAAGACAAAAACGATCGATGTTTTAAAGAAAATGGAAGAAAACATTCCCAGCGAAACTATTCCTATTCAATCGGAAGATTTACATTATCAAGTAGCTAGGATATATGGAGACCTTGATGAAAAAAACTTAATGAAAGAAATTATTGAAGATCTTGTTGCAAGAAAAAATGGGAAGCCAGTAAATAGAGTTGAATACGCGAACACACTTTATCAAGAACTAAGTGATCCAGATAAAGCAATTGATATTCTAGAAGAAATGCGGAGCGAATTTCTACAAATAGAAAGTATCTTAAGTATAAAAGGTTTCGATAAAAACTTTATATCACGAAGAAGATGGAATCAATGGCAAAAGGCCTATCCTGAAGTTGTTAATTCACTGGTTTATATATATAGAAAAAACGGCAGAAATTTTGATGCTGAAATAGTTCTATCTGATTGGGTTTTGAGAAACCCCAAAGACACAAATGCTCAAGAAATACTTGAACAAATTCGTTCCGGTAAAAAGTAATTGCTTTTAATGATTTGGTAAAAGTAATTCCAAAAGTTTCAATAATTATTCCTCATTGGAATGGAATAGAAACTCTTTCAGAATGTTTGGATTCTATAATCTGTAGCGATTTTAAATCTTATGAAGTTATTGTATCTGACAATAATTCCACTGATGGAAGTCAAGATTGGATAAGAAAGAATCATCCCGATGTAATATTAATCGAAAATAAAAGTAATTACGGATATGCAGGAGGATGTAACAAAGGAGCTAAAATTGCAAAGGGCAATTACCTTTTGTTTTTGAATAATGATACTATTCAAGATTCAGGTTGGTTAGAACCAATGATTGAACTATTTGAAAAAGACAAAAAGATTGCTGCTGTTCAACCTAAAATACTGAACTATTATGATAAAAATATTTTTGATTATGCAGGTGCTTGTGGCGGACACATTGATATTTTATCTTATCCTTTTGCCAGGGGGAGGATATTCCTGCGGCAAGAGGTAGATAAAGGGCAATATAATAATGCTGAAGAATGCTTTTGGGCTTCCGGGGCAGCTATTATGATTAGGAAAAGTATCTTTTACTCATCTGGAGAATTTGATGAAACTTTTTTTTCTCACATGGAAGAGATCGATTTATGTTGGCGTTTTTATGCAATGGGATATAAAGTCTGGGTTGAACCGAAATCTGTTGTATATCATAAAAATGCTATATCATTGCCAATGAATTCTCAAAAAAAATATTATTTAAATCATAGAAATTCACTCATTATGACACTTTCTAATTATACTCTCTTTCGATCGTTTTATTTAGGTTTAATTCGGATTACATTTGAGTTAGTATCAATTATTTATACTATTATAAAATTAGATTTTAGGCATACCTGGGGGATCATCAAGGCATTAGGATGGATTATACTTCACCCAGTAAATATTCTAAAAAAGAGATCTAGGTTTAAAAGGATAAGAAAAGAAAAAGATGAATTAATTATGAAAAGTATGTTAAGAAGAAGCATCGTTTTTGAACACTTTTTATTAAAAAAAGATAACTATTCAAAATTACTTTCTAAAGCTTGTTGATAGATTTCTCTTCTGTCTGGATCAAGTTCTTTCATATCCTTTAATAATTCAGGTTGATTAAGATCTGTTAAAAGAGAAACTATCTTTTCACAGTTTGCTTTTAA
Organism: uncultured Fidelibacterota bacterium; assembly: GCA_902611135.1. GTDB lineage: Bacteria > Fidelibacterota > Marinisomatia > Marinisomatales > UBA1611. The sequence continues at coordinate 55,409 of CACLYL010000001.1, forward strand.
AAAAAATTGAGTATTAAAATCTCTTCCAAGGTCTCGATAGGATTCTTCAACACCATCTAGCATTAGATTAACTTCTTCAAGAGCACCTCCCATATCTCTTTCTTTAAACATATCTAAAGCTATATACCATGCTAATCTTGCTTTTCTAAGTCCATTATTTCTGTCGAGGTTATCCACAAGAGTAATACGAGAACTCCAACCTTTTTTAAAATCAGAAGAAGAACCTCTTAAGGCCAGGTCTCTAGCCAGTTCATATGATGTGTTCCCCCCCTTGAATTCATAAGTGTCAATAGTCCCTGCAACGATAAGATGTCCATAAAAAGCTAAAAACCCTGATAGTGGTTCAAAAATTACAGGGTCATAGTATAGACTGGTTCCAGAATTGTAATAAAATTGAACACTTTTATCAAAAAATCGGATATCACCGCCGTTTGAAAATAAGGCTTGGCAAGAAAAGATAGACTGATTCCCTTTTTCAGTTAACCCCTCAAATACTATTTGTATATGAAGAGGAATTGATAAATCGTTATAAGTATCATCCCATTCTGTTGAAGAAAAAAAATGTTTAATGTCATTTTTTAAATTAAAAACAACTTGTTTTTCATCGCTTCGAAGTAATTTATCATCGATAGTAACTTTAATATTTCCAAATTGACAGAAGCAAAAAGTTGTAAAACATAAATTAATTATTTGGATTCTTAGTCTCATTAATATACCCTATAATATGCATAAAATATTATATTTTTGGAAATTTTAAAAAAAATAATTTAAACATAGTAATTTAAACGCCCTAATAGTCAAAAGTTTTAGTTAAATGGTCAATATAAAAAGTTTTTTAGAATCTCCTGATTATAAAGAAATTAAATCTATCTTAAAAATTTCAGGTGAATTGGGTCAAATAGAAGGAGTTGATGTCTTTGCTGTTGGTGGTATTGTAAGAGATCTAATTATGGGCGTAAAATCGAATGATATAGATATTATGGTTGTAGGCGATGGTATTAATTTTGCAAAAAAAATTGCAAACAAATTGAAGAGAAAAAAAGTAGTTGAATTTTCAAAATTTAAAACAGCCATTATTCCAAATGGGAATATACAAGTAGAGGTTGCTAGCGCTAGAAAAGAAGTTTATAAAAACAGTTCTAGAAAGCCCACAAAAGTTATCCTCTCTGATTTAGAGGGGGATTTGATTAGAAGAGATTTCACAATTAATGCAATGGCTATAAAGCTCCATCCTGATAATTTTGGAGAACTTATTGACCTTTTTGGAGGGATCAGAGATATTAAATCTAAAAAGTTAAAAACACCTTTAGACCCTGATGAAACATTTTCTGAAGATCCCTTGAGGATGATAAGGGCAGCATATTTTATATCAAAACTTGGATTTAAAATTGATAATAATTGTTTGATCTCAATTAAAAGACAAGCATCAAGAATAGATATTGTATCCTGGGAAAGGATAAGAGATGAATTTATAAAAATCTTAAAAACTGAAAAACCATCTATTGGATTAATACTTCTCCAAAAAACAGGACTGATGAAGATAGTTTTTCCAGAAATAGACAGGATGTATGGTATTGAACAGACCAAAGAGTGGCACCATAAAGATATATTTGCACATACTTTACAAGTTGTTGATAATTCAGCAAAATTATCGAACAAAATGAAAATAAGATTTGCGGCATTAGTTCATGATATCGCCAAACCAAATACTAGAAGAATTGATAAAAAGAAAGGATATACATTTCATGGGCATGATGCTATTGGTGAGAGAATGTTAAATAAAGTTTCGAAAAGAATGAAACTTTCAAATAACCTTACGCATTATTTAAAAAAGTTAACGCGGTTGCATTTAAGACCGATTGCATTAGTTAAAGATTCTGTTACAGATTCTGCAATTCGAAGATTAATTGTCTCAAGTGGCGATGATCTTGAAGATTTAATGACTCTTTGTAGAGCGGATATAACAACTAAAAATCCAAAGAAAGTTAATCGTTATTTAAAAAATTTTGACTTAGTAGAAAAAAGAATAAAAAAAGTTATTGAAGTTGATGAACAGAGATTATTTCAATCTCCAATAAAAGGCAATGAGATTATGAAATTATGTGGTCTGCCTGAAGGAAGAAAAGTTGGTAAAATAAAAAGAGCAATTGAAGATGCTATTTTAGATGGGAAAATTGAAAATGATTATGATTCTAGTTTAGAATATTTGAATCAAATTAAAAAAAATTATATATAGATTTATAGCTAAATTTAAGTGAGGAGGATTTAAAAAATTTTGGGTAGAACTTTAATATTTTTTACAGCTGTTGCTATTTCTTTTTGTCAAAGTTATAGTCTAAACGATTGTGTTAATGTTGCTTTAGAAAATAAGAGAACGATTCTATCAGCTACTTTAGGAATTAAATCTGCAAAAAAGGGTTTCAGTGGTTCATTTAATAATGTTCTACCGAGTATTAGTTTTAATGCTAATAATTCAAGAACTAACTTTCCCGAACGAACATCAATTTCAGGAATTAATGTAAATTTAAGTGAATTTTCATTAGATACCACTTATAATAAAGCTGATCATTATAGTAGTGTTTCAACTGGTTTGTCGCTGAGTCAAATATTATACAATGGCGGAAGGAATCTTAACCAAATTAGGCGAGCTAAACTAAATTTAGAAAAGGCAAAATTGAATGAAAGATTAATTAAAATTCAAGTAATTCAGAGAGTTATTCGATCTTATTACAATCTCTTTCAAGCTCAAGAGTTATTTGACGTCGCAGATAAAAATTTAGAAATGTCAAATCAACAAGTTGAATTAGTTGAAAAACAATTTAAACTAGGTGCCGTTAAAAAAACTGACCTTTTAAAGGCTCAAGTAGCTCAGGGGCAAGCAAAAGTAGACTTACTGAATAAAAAGACTAGTCTGGCAAACTCTAGAAGAGTTTTATTTAATGATATGGGACTTCAAGATTCTGGACAAGAAATATCAGTATCAGAAGAAAAATGGACTCTTAAAACTATACCTTCAAGCAGTGAGTTGTTTAATGGTTTAAAAGATCGCAATCCAAGTCTCTTGATATCAGAAAAACAAACTGAGTTGACAAATTATAATTATAAACTAATCAAGGGGCTTAGGTTCCCATCGATTAATTCATCAATAAATTATTCTGCAAATTCATCAGAGCTAAGTTCAATTAGCGATGCGATTAGGGATGATTGGTCATTAGGCATAAATTTTTCAATATCTATTCCAATATATACGGGCAATAGCTTATTAATGCAGCAACAGCAAGCAGAAATTTCAATCGATCAAGCGGAATATGGTTACATTACACTGCTTAATGATCTTAGGGTGCAAGCAGAATTAATCAGGGAATCATTAGAAAATTATTCAGAAATAATTCCTATTAATGAATCAGTTGTTAATTCAGCAGAAGAAGACTTAAAATTAGTCAGAGAGCGATATAGTCTAGGCTCAGCAACTATTTTAGAAGTATTAGATGCTCAAATTTCACTGTTTCGTTCTAATTCAGCGTTAATTAATTCAATTCATAATGCGAGGATTCAAGAAGCAAATCTCAAAGCTATAATTGGATCTTTAGACTTGGAATATAAAGTTAAAGAAAATTAAAATGATAAAGTTATTAAAAAAGAAAAAAGTATGGATACCAATTTCAATCAGTATAATTATAGCAGGTTGGTATTTTATATTTAAATCGGATTCTGAAAAAGTAATTTATGTTGATGCTGAAAAGGTTGAGTTAAGAAATATTGTACAAAAAGTAAATGCAAGTGGCAAAATTCAACCTGAAGAAGCAGTACAAATTACATCTACAATAACAGGCTGGATAACGGAAATAACAGTAGTGGAGGGAGATACAGTTAAGCCAGGCCAGCATTTAATAAGCATTGATGAAAAGCAGATTCGACCTACTTATAACAATGCAGTATCTCAGGTAAAATCGTCTGAGGCTAATTTGAAAAAAGTAAAAGCTCAAATGGATAGAACAATCTCTCTTTTTTCTGAAAAATTAATTTCGCAACAGGAACTGGAGCAGATAGAAGCATCTTATCAAATAGCTACAAGTCAGGCAGAGCAGTCAAAAGCAAATTTATTATCAGCTCAGGACCAACTCTCAAAAACTCGTCTTACAGCTCCAAAATATGGCATTGTGATAAGTATAACAAAGGAAGAAGGAGAAATGGCAGTTGGTGGAATGTTTAATCCTGGAGTTTTAATGACCGTAGCAGATTTGAGTAGGATGGAGGTAGAAGTAGATGTGAATGAAAATGATGTAGTAAATATTGAAGTTGGAGATACTACAGAAATTGAAATAGATGCTTATCCAGATACAACTTTTTATGGTCTTGTTAGCGAAATAGCACACTCTGCGTTATCTCTTAATATGGGCTCTCAGCAACAAGTAACTAACTTCAAAGTAAAAGTTAAAATGTTATCTGTACCCGATAAGATACGACCAGGTATGAGTAGTACAGTTAATATTATAACAAAAACTATTAAAAATATAACATCTATTCCAATTCAATCTCTTACTTCAAGGTTAGATAATTATGATGATGAAAGTGGAGGCGCTAAGGATGGTGGCAATAAATTACAAAAAACAAATCCGATCGATATAATATTTGTTCTTGTGGATGAATTTAAAGATTTAAAAGCTCCAGAAAATAAAAAATATGCCGTTATTAAACCTATTGAAGTAGGCATATCAGGTGAAAATTATTATTCGGTTAATTCAGGCGTAAAAGTAGATGATATCATAGTAACTGGGGGATATCGATTAATAAGCAAAGATCTTAGTCATGGTGACCTAGTATCTTTAAAAAATGATATCTAAAAACAAGCAGAAAATATAGAAGACTTAAAAGGGTTAAATGTGGTAAAAATATTATGAGGTCCGGCTTTTGACTTTAATCTCATTAAAGAGTATTTATAAGATTTATAATGTCGGGGGTGAAGAAGTTAGAGCACTCGATGGAGTAGGTTTAGAAATAAAGGAAAATGAATATTTAGCTATAATGGGTCCATCAGGATCAGGAAAGTCAACCATGATGAATATGATCGGATGTTTAGATACACCTACTTCGGGCTTTTATCAATTCGAAGGTGAAATGGTTAATGAAATGGATGATGACCAATTAGCATCCATTAGAAATAGAAAAATAGGCTTCATTTTTCAAACTTTTAATCTTTTACCTAAAGCGACCTCTCAACATAACGTTGAAATCCCTCTCATTTATGCTAATATACGAAAAAATAAAAGAACTGAGTTAGCTATGGAAGCTTTAAATAGTGTCGGTTTATCTGATCGAATGCATCATAAACCAAATGAATTATCGGGTGGGCAAAGACAGAGGGTTGCAATAGCTAGGGCATTGGTAAATAGTCCATCCATTATTCTTGCTGATGAACCTACGGGTAATCTGGATTCTAAAAGTGGACATGAAATAATGGTTATATTAGATAAGTTGCATAAAGCAGGTAATACTATAATCCTTGTTACGCACGAAGATGAAATTGCCCAGCATGCTCATCGTATTATACGATTATTTGATGGAAAAATAATCGAAGATTCTGAAATAAAAAAGTAATAATGCTTCTTTTATTAGAAAACTTTCTGATTTCAATATCTGCGATCTTTGCTAATAAGGCTAGGTCCTCACTTACCGCATTGGGAATTGTGATAGGTGTCTTCTCAGTGACCATGATGGGAACTCTAATTACGGGTTTAGATAAAACATTTGAAGGGAGTATGTCATTTTTAGGTAAGAATATTCTTTATGTTGGTAGGTGGGAATGGTTTAGTGATATGGATTGGTGGGAGATGAAAAATAGGCCAAGAATTAAATTGGAATATATAGATAAAATCAAAAATAAGTCCGATTTGGTATTGGCAGTCGCTCCTGAAAGGAGAAAAGGAGTTTCAATATCATATCAAGAAAAAAATACAGGAATTGAAATTTTTGGAACAAGTGAAAATTATATGAAAACTATTTCATCAAATATTGTTTCAGGAAGATTCTTTACAAATAATGAAGATCGTTCTGGTTCAAGGATAATTGTTATTGGGGATGGAGTAAAAAAAGCTTTTTTTGGAGAAAAAAATCCAATTGGAGAAAAAATTAAAATAAATAATATAAAGTTTAGAATAATTGGGGTTCTTGAGGAGCAAGGAAAATTTATGGGTATTTGGAGCTTGGATAATAGAGCTATAATACCCTTAGGGACTTACGAAAGGATTTTTTCGAGAAGAGATTTTCTTACGATGAGAGTTAAGATCCCTGATAAAAACTTAAATGAAGGCAAAGATGAAATTATGACAATAATGCGTCATTTGCGTAGTTTAAAACCTAATCAAAAAAATGATTTTTCAATTAATCAAACTAAGGCATTTGAGAAGCAATACAACAGTTTAAAATTAGCTATAGGGGGGACGGGTACATTTATAACACTTTTATCATTAATTGTTGGAGGAATAGGAGTAATGAATATTATGTTTGTCTCTGTAAAAGAAAGGACTAGAGAAATAGGTGTACGTAAAGCTATCGGTGCAACCAAAGGTATGATTATGGGTCAATTTTTAATGGAAGCAATAACAATTTGTCTTTTCGCTGGTCTTACTGGTTTGTTATTTGCGTACATAAGTAGTTTCTTTTTAAATAAGCTTTTTCCATCAACATTGGATTTAGGATTAGCAACTTTTGCGATTCTAATAAGCATGTTAGTTGGCGTTGTTTCAGGTTTTATCCCATCTTACCAGGCAGCCAATTTAGACCCAATTGACTCATTAAGGTATGAATAGATATGGGCTCAAGAAGTCTGAAAAATATTTTTAAAGAAAGTTTTTGGATGGCAATAGATGCAATAAAAAAAAATAAACTTAGATCAGGTTTAACCCTATTAGGAATTAGCATAGGTGTTTTTTCTGTGATTGGTGTTATGACTGCAATAAGAACATTAGAATCGTCGGTGGAGTCAGGGTTAAATATTTTTGCTGCAAATAGCTTTATAATTCAAAAGGATCCAGAGTTTCAATTTGGAGATAATAGAAAAAAATATCGAAATAGAGCGAATATCACACTAGATCAATATAAAAAACTTAAACTTAGATCAAAATTACCATTACTGGTTAGCCCTGCAACTGGTAAGGGAAGTAGAAATGCATCATATAAAGCTAATAAAGTAAAGCAAGGCTTTCAACTTGCAGGAGGAGATGAAGGGACAATAAGATTCTATAACACTTTCTTAGCAGATGGAAGAAACTTTGTTGCTGATGATATTCATTATTCAAAGAATATTTGCATTTTAGGAATGGATATTGTTGATCAACTATTTTTATTTGAGGACCCAATTGGCAAAAAAATAAAAATTGATGGTCTTGATTATCTGGTCATAGGTATAACAGAAAGACAGGGTGAAGCGTTTGGTGAAAGTAAAGATAACTTCATAGTTATTCCCATCTCTAAATTTATTGAAAAGTATTCAGAAAAGCGAAGAAGTATTAGGATACATGTGGAAGCCCCATCTGAAAAGTTATATGATAAAACTAGAGATGAAGTAGTAGGTATTCTTCGATCTATTCGTAAAGTAGACCCAGGAAAAGAAAATGATTTTGAAATTATAACTAACTCAGCTATGATAGACCAGTTTTCAGGTTTTACAAAAGGCATCAAATTATTTGCATTATCTGTGAGCATAATTGCTTTAATAGTCGCAGGGATTGGTATTATGAATATAATGCTAGTTTCAGTAACTGAGAGAATAAAAGAAATTGGTATTTGTAAAGCTATTGGAGCTACTAAAAAAGATATATTAATGCAGTTTTTATTAGAGGCCATTTTTTTAAGTCAATTCGGGGGTGTTTTAGGAGTTTTTTTTGGAATTTTAGGGGGTAATATAGTAGCTATAATTTTTAAAATTCCAGCCGTAATTCCGATTGATTGGGCAATAATTGGGATGGGTGTCTGCTCTTTAATTGGGATAGGTTTTGGCATTTATCCAGCTTGGCGAGCTTCTAATTTAGATCCAATCGAATCTTTAAGATTTGAATAAATAACCAATTAATTCTTATTAATAATATATCAAAAACTAAATTAAAAACTTTTTATTGGGTCCGTTATTACTATGTGTTTTTTAATTTTCATTAAACTACTCTTTCTATATTTATTCTTTTTAAATTTCACAATAAATCACTTTGAAAAAGGCTTTTTTTGATGAATATAGGTATTATCCCCGCAAGATTAAATTCTTCAAGGTTTCCCAAAAAGATTTTAACCCCTATTTTTGGTAAACCAATGATAGCTCATGTTGCTGAAAGAGCATCAAAAGCAAAAAAGTTAGATAAAGTAATCTTGGCCATTGATAGTGATGAAACAAGAATGGCATTAAGTGATTTTAATTTTGAAGTTATGATGACAAAAAAAGAACATCTTTCTGGAACAGATAGAATAACAGAGGTAGCAAGAAATTTTAAACAAGCAAAAGTTATAATCAATATCCAAGGAGATGAACCGTTGATCGATCCAGAGGCCATCGACAGTTTAGTAGATGTTTTTAAAAACGATGAGGTTGTAATGTCAACAATTATAACTAAAGAACTTTCAGGTAGAGATTTAATTGATTCAAACGTCGTAAAAGTATTGGTTGATGAGAATCAAAATGCAATTAACTTTAAAAGAGAAGTTTTTGATATTGAAATTGGAGGTTTATATAGACATATCGGGATATATGGATTTCGCAAGAAAACTTTATTTCACTTCTCTTCATTGTCTCCTTCAAAGTTAGAATTAAGATATAATCTAGAGCAACTACGCGCTTTGGAAAATGGTATCATGATCAAAGCTATTTTAACAGAGAAATCGTTCCATTCTGTTGACACTAAGGAAGATTTAAACAAAATATTATCTTCTTTCAAACAAGAAGATTTCATATAGTTTCATGGTTAAACAAAAAAACACGAAATATATATTTGTGTTAGGCGGTGTAATGTCAGGACTTGGCAAAGGAATAGCTGCATCATCTGTAGGTTATTTACTTAAAAACGCAAATGTTAATGTTACAATTTTAAAATTAGATCCTTATTTAAATATTGATCCAGGGACCATGAATCCATATCAACATGGTGAGGTGTTTGTTTTGGATGATGGATCAGAAACTGATCTTGATCTAGGTCATTATGAACGTTTTATTGATGTTAATATGACAAAGAAAAATAATGCAACTGCTGGCCATATTTATAGTAGAGTTCTAGAAAAAGAGAGAGAAGGGGAGTATCTTGGTGAAACAGTTCAAGTGATTCCTCATGTAACGGATGAAATAATCAAACGAATAAAAGATGTAAATTCTAATTTCTTATATGATGTTGTAATATGCGAGGTTGGTGGTACTGTAGGAGACATTGAAAGTTTACCATTTATGGAAGCTATAAGGCAATTATCATTAGAAGTTGGGTATAATAATTACATGATCATACATGTTACGCTTCTTCCTTTTGTCAAAGCAAGCCGAGAATTAAAATCTAAACCAACCCAACATTCTGTTATGAAACTTAGAGAAATAGGTTTGTCTCCTGATATGATTTTATGTCGATCGGAGCATGCCATTGATCAATCCGTCAGAGATAAAATTGCATTATTTTGTAATGTGAGATCAGACCATGTAATTGAAGGTCGGGATGTGCAAAGTATTTATGAAGTCCCTTTAGTTATGCATGAGCAAAATGCTGGACAGTTAATTAATGATAGACTAAAAATAAATAAAGTTCCAAAATTAAATAAATTAAATAATTTTATTAAAAATTTTAAAAATCCAAAATGTCAAGTTGTAATTGCAATGTGTGGTAAATATACTGATCTAATTGATTCATATAAAAGCGTTATGGAAGCCTTTATTCATGCTGGTGTGGAAAATAATACAAGTGTCAAAGTGAAATGGATAAAAACTCAAAAGGTTAAAGATCAAAGTATAGCAAAAAAATTATTCAAAGATATAGATGGAATACTACTACTGCCTGGATTTGGGTCGCGTGGGGTAGAAGGAAAAATTCATTGTTCTAGATTTGCTAGAGAAAATGATGTGCCTTTTCTCGGGATTTGTCTGGGATTACAGTGTGCAATTATAGATTTTGCACGCAATGTTTGTGGCTTAAACAATGCAAATTCAACCGAGTTTAATAAAAATACAAGTCATCCAGTGATTAGTTTAATGGAATCTCAAAGGGCAATAAAAGTAAAGGGTGGGACAATGAGACTAGGTGCATACACATGTGCAATCAAGAAGAAAACTCATCTTTACAGAGCTTATAGAGAGACTAAAATCACTGAAAGACACAGGCATAGATATGAGTTTAATAATAAATATTTAAAAAGATTAGAAAAGTATGGACTTATTTTTTCAGGTGTTAATCCTGATCTAAAGGTTGTTGAGGCAATCGAAATTCCTAGGAATTCATGGTATGTAGCAACACAATACCATCCAGAATTAAAAAGCCGCATAAACAAAGCACATCCTCTTTTTAGAGAATTTATAAAAGCAGCGAAAACATTAAAACTTAAGCATGTTAATTAATAATATTTTTAGAAATGAAAATTTAGATATCATTGCTGGCCCTTGTGTCATTGAAAGTGAAGATCATGCACTCTATATGTCAGATAAGTTGAACAGCATATGCAAAAAATTAAAAGTTAACTTAGTTTATAAAAGTTCTTTTGATAAGGCAAATAGAACTTCTCAAGAATCTTTTAGAGGCTTAGGGATTCAAGATGGATTATCTATTCTTCGTAAAGTAAAGAATAATATTGGCGTTTTAGTTTTGACAGATATTCATGAACCAATGCAAGCAGATATGGTTTCCGAAGTTGTTGATATTATTCAAATTCCTGCGTTCCTATGTCGTCAGACCGATTTACTTAAAGCAGCAGCTGGAACAGGTAAGATTGTTAACATCAAAAAAGGTCAGTTTTTAGCCCCATGGGATATGAAAAATGTAGTTAAAAAGTTAGAAAGTTTTGGTTGTAAAAGAATACTTTTAACTGATAGAGGAACACAATTTGGTTATAATAATTTAATTGCAGACATGAGGTCGATTCCTTTGATGAAAGACTATGGTTATCCAGTTATATTTGATTGCACTCATAGTGTACAGTTGCCTGGAGGTAATAGAACCTTTTCTTCTGGAATGAGGAATATGATACCAACTTTATCAAAAGCTGCAGTTGCTGCAGGATGTGATGGTATTTTTATGGAAGTACATGATAATGTAAAAGATGCAAAATCAGATTCAGAAACTCAATGGCCTCTTGATCGTTTTGAATCTCTTGTAAAAAAGCTTATTGAGATAAGAAGAGTTGTAAAATGAAATCAGACCACAATAATATTAAAATGATTATATCTGACGTTGATGGAGTTTGGACAGATGGAAGCATCTATATTGGAAAAAATGGCGATGAAATGAAAAAGTTTAGTGTTTTAGATGGAGTAGGGGTAGCATTGGCAAAAGTTGCAGAATTAAAAATAGTTCTTTTATCAGGAAGGTTTTCAAATGCGACTGAAAATAGAGCAAAAGAGCTAGGAATCAACGAAGTGTTTAATGGTTTTTTAAATAAATTAACGATTTATGAGAAATTAAAACAAGAATATAAATTGAAAGACGACCAAATAGTATACATTGGAGATGATTTAATTGATATACCAGTTATGAAAAAAGTTGCCTTTCCTGTTTCAGTTTCAAATGCAACTCAGGAAGTAAAAGACATATCAGTTTTTATAACTAATTCATGCGGAGGTGAAGGGGCTTTTAGAGAAGTTGTAGAATGGATATTAGATAAAAAAGGCAAATTAAAACGTACTATTTCTACATTAAATAAAAATGTTAAAAAATTGTAATTATTTAAACTGGTTAATTTTAATCTTTGTTTCATGTTCTGAATTAACAGAGATTGAACCCTTTCCTATTGATAATATTCCAGATCAAGAAAGTTGGGAAGCAATTATAATATTAACAAGTAAAGGTAAAATGAGAGCTAAAATACAATCGGAACATTTGGAAAAGTATAATGAAAAGTCACATATCCTCTTAGATACTAATGTGACTGTTGATTTTTTTGATCAAGATGAAAGGCACACTTCTACTTTAACTTCGGATGCAGCTGAAATTGATCAAAAAACTAATAATATGAAAGCAAGGGGTAATGTGGTGGCAATTTCAGATAGTGGAATTACATTATTTTCTGAAATTTTGTTTTGGGATTCTAAGAGAGAAAAATTATATACTGAGACAAACATAATGATTACTACATTAGAAAACGATACTTTATTTGGTACTGGCTTTGAATCAAATTCAAATTTAAAGAATTGGAAGATTTTAAATCTATCAGGAGTATCAGGAGTTGTTTATTGAGCAAAAAAAAGAATATATTATCTGTGAAGGGTTTAGGGCGTCGCTATGGAAAGCGAATGGTAGTGAAAGATATTGACCTTTATGTAAATAGAGGAGAGGTGGTTGGTCTTTTAGGACCCAATGGGGCAGGAAAGACAACTACATTTTATATGATTACGGGCATGATAACTCCTACAATAGGCGATGTTTTTTTAGATGAAGAAAACATAACAAGATGCGCTATGTATAAAAGGGCTAGAAAAGGGATCGGATATTTAGCTCAAGAAGCTTCAATCTTTGGAAAGTTATCAGTTAAAGACAATTTGAAGTTAGTTTTACAAATGAGGAGAAATTTTTCTAAAATAAAGCAAGAAAAAAAATTGGAAAGTCTTTTGGATGAGCTTTCAATTACTCATTTAATAAATAATAAAGGGAGCACATTATCAGGAGGTGAGAGAAGAAGGGTCGAGATAGCAAGAACGCTTTCTATGGACCCCGATTTTATTTTATTAGATGAGCCATTCGCAGGAGTTGATCCTATTGCTGTTGAAGAAATACAGGACATCATTTCTTCATTAAAAAGAAAGAATATTGGTGTTTTAATAACGGATCATAATGTTAGAGAAACTTTATCTATTACTGATAGATCTTATCTCTTATATGATGGAAGAATCTTAAAATCTGGGGATTCTTTATTTTTAGCTAATGATGATGAAGCAAAAAGATTATATTTAGGTGAAAATTTCAGCTTATCATAATGTCATTATCTTTAAAACAAAAACAAAAACAAAAACAAAAACTTGCTCCTCGCCAAGTATTAAACGCTAGGCTTTTACAACTAAGTAATATTAACCTCGAACAAGAAATTATTTTAGAATTAGAAAAAAATCCATTATTAGAGCAAGTTGAATCTGAAACTCATGATTTAGAAAAATCTGAAGAAACACCAATTGATGATTTAGATGTATCAATTGAAGATATGTATAGTAGTGAATCTCCGTATTTTATATCAGAGCAAAAAAAAGAGATACCAATTGTCAGTAAGGCAACATTTATTGAAAAATTAATAAAACAATTAAATGAATTAGGTTTAAATGACGATGAAATTGAAATTGCGGAAGAAATTGTATGGAATATAAATGAACAGGGATACCTTGAAACTGAATTAGTTTTGATAGCAGATAGATTTGAAATCTTGGAAGAGGAAATAGAGCCGATCCTTTATAAAGTTCAAAGAATAGAGCCAAAAGGCATTGCATCAAGAAATTTACAGGAGTGTCTTTTAATTCAAATGGAAGATACGCAAGGGAGCTTGCATTATAAAATCATCGAAAAATCCTTTGATGATTTTATGCATAAAAGGTATGAAAAAATTTGTAAAAAATTGGGATGTACGAAAATTGAGCTTCAAAATTCAATCGACTTTATTACACAATTAAATCCTCGCCCAGGAGAGGGATATAATGATAAATTCCAAACAATAATTCCAGACATTATTATTGCAGAGGACGGTGAAGATTGGATTATAAATACCAACGATAATGGTTTTCCAGAATTGAGAATAAGCCAATCATATAATGACCAGTTGAAAAATAAAAGTCTGGATTCAAAGACCAGAAATTTTTTCAGAAGCAAGATGGACTCTGCTCAGTGGTTCATGGAGGCAATAAATCAGAGGAGAAACACATTGATTAATGTCATGGGTACTATAATTAGTTTTCAGCCAGAATGGTTTGCTGGAGATATGAACTTTCTTCGTCCTTTGAAACTAAAAGATATTGCAGAAAAATTAGAAATAGATATTTCTACAGTTAGTCGATCAACAAGAGGAAAGTATGTGGATACCCCATATGGAGTATTTGAATTAAAGTATTTTTTATCAGAATCAATTACCCTTGATGGAGGAGAAAATGTGGCAACATTTAATGTAAAACGTTGTTTAGAAAAAATTATTTTGGGTGAAGATAAAGATAACCCTTTTAATGATGATACTTTGGTATCTAAACTTGCTGATCAAAATTATAAATTAGCCCGAAGAACAGTTGCAAAGTATAGAGATCAACTAGGTTATCCTGTTGCGAGATTAAGAAAAAAAGTATAAAAGGAGTAAAAATGGCAGCTAAAAGAGTAATTATTGGAGATCAAGAAATTCAAATTCCTGATTTTAATTTTAAATTTATACCTGTATTGACTTTAGTATTAATTGCATGGTTGTTAACAGGTGTATTTATGGTTAACCCGGATGAAGTTGGTGTTATCCGGACCTTTGGAAAGTTTACTAGAATAGTAGAACCTGGATTAAATTATCACTTCCCTTACCCTATCCAAACGGTTAGTACACCAGCCGTCACAGAAATAAAGAGAATAGAAATTGGCTTTAGAACATTGAGAAATGGGCAATATAGAACAATAGAAAAAGAAAGTATGATGCTAACTGGTGATGAAAACATTGTCGATGCAGAGATGATTGTCCAATATAAAATAAAAGATCCCGTTCCTTATCTATTTTCTATTGTTGAGCCAGTATTGACTGTTCGAGAAGCCGCTGAAGCAAGCTTGAGAACTGTTGTCGGAAGAAATAAAATTGATGAAACTCTTACAACAGGGAAATCTTTAATTCAAGAAGATACAAAAATGCAGTTACAGGAAATTCTTGATAAATATAATTCAGGAATTCATATTGTTGCAGTTCAATTACAAGATGTTTCTCCACCAAAACCAGTAATTGCTGCTTTTAAGGATGTCGCATCAGCTAAAGAAGATAAAAATAGAATGATAAATGAAGCAGAAGGATACAGAAATAATGTTATTCCAAAGGCTAGAGGTGATGCAGAGGCAATGATTTTAGATGCTCAAGGATTCAGAGAAGCACGTATTAAAAGATCTGAAGGAGATGTGGCTAAGTTTAATACTATATTAAAAGAATATCGAAAAGCAAAAAGTATAACTCAGAAAAGGCTTTATTTAGAGACAATGGAGAAGGTTTTGCCCGAAATTGAAAAGATTGTTATTCCAGATAAAGAAGGTGGTAATATGTTGAACTTATTAAATTTAAATGCTCCCAAAAAGGAGGTGAAATAATGATTAAAAACATTTCTGCAGTGTTAATTCTGTTCGGTTCTTTAATCGTATTGTCAACTGTTTTCACGGTTGATGAAACAGAACAAGTTGTTATTCTCCAATTTGGAAAACCCATAAGAACTATAAAAGACCCAGGTTTAAATTTTAAATTACCAGCCCCGATTCAAGTTTCAAGTTCTTTTGAAAATAGATTATTGCAATACGATGTTCCCCCTGAAGAGGTGTTGAGTAGAGATAAAAAATCACTAATTATTGATAATTATGTTCGATGGAGGATAATAGATCCATTAAAATTTTTACAAACTGTTAGAGCGATTCCTACAGCAAAAACTCGTTTAGACGATATTGTGTATTCTGAACTTCGTCAAGAACTAGGCAATCATGATATGTTTGAGATAATTACTGAAAATAGAGAATTAATCATGAATAAAGTAACGCTAGCAAGTAATGAGGAAACAAGTAAGTACGGAATTGAAATTATAGATGTTAGAATCAAAAGGGTGGATTTGCCACAACAAAATGAGGCTTCAATATATGCTAGAATGGAAGCAGAGAGAAAAAGACAAGCAAATAAATATAGATCAGAGGGTGAGGAGGAGGCTCAAAAGATTCGAGCTGCAACAGACAGAGATCAAACAGTAATTATGGCTGAGGCCTACAAAACTTCAGAAGAAATTCGTGGTGAGGGAGAAGCAAAAGCGCTAGATATTTATGCTTCTAGTTTTTCAAAAGATCCAGACTTTTATGAGTTTTTAAGGACACTAGAGACATATGAAAAAATTATTGATAAAAAAACAACACTAGTTCTACCTGGAGACTCAAAGTTATTTAAAAGATTAACTCAATGAGACTACACAATTTTGAATTTTTAAGAAAAGGAAAACTCTAAATTAATGAATATCAAATCAACTACAATAATAGGAATTCGTAGAGGCAGGAGTATTGCCATAGCTGGAGATGGTCAAGTAACATTCGGAGATATGTCATTTAAACAAAAAGCTGTAAAAGTTAGGCAATTCCAAATTGGGGATAATAAAATTTTAGGAGGGTTTGCTGGCGCAGCAGCAGATGCACTGACCCTTTTTGAGAAATTTGAGCAAAAATTAGATCAATATGAAGGTGATATAAAAAGATCGGTAGTTGAATTGGCAAAAGATTGGAGAACAGATAAAGTCCTTAGGCACTTAGATGCTATGTTAATAGTCATGGATAAAAAAAACAGTTTTATTATTTCTGGTGATGGTAATGTAATTGAGCCTGATGGTGAGATTGTTTCAATTGGCTCGGGTGGAGGTTATGCTCAAGCTGCAGCAATAGCATTTATTGAGTCAACAAAGTTAACAGCTAAAGAAATAGCAAAAAAATCTTTAGAAATAGCTGCAGGAATTTGTATCTATACAAATGATTCGATCACGGTTTTGGAGGGATAATGGATAAAATGACTCCAAGACAAATTGTTAAGGAATTAGATCGCTATATTATTGGGCAAAACAATGCAAAAAAAGCAGTTGCAATTGCATTGAGGAACAGGTGGAGGAGACAACAAGTTGAAGGTAGTATGAAGAGTGAAATAATGCCAAATAATATAATTATGATTGGTTCAACTGGCGTAGGGAAAACAGAAATTGCTAGAAGAATAGCTTCTTTATCAAATGCACCTTTTTTAAAAGTGGAGGCGAGTAAGTTTACAGAGGTTGGTTATGTTGGAAGAGATGTAGAATCTATGATTAGAGATTTAATGGATACATCTATATCAATGGTAGAGAAAGAAAAAGAGAATGAAGTTGTTGAATTGGCAGAAAGTTTGACAAATGAGCGATTATTAGATATTCTATTCCCAAATATAAAAAGTAATAATCAGACAGAAGAGTCGAAAAGTAGGTATGATAGAACCAGGAAAAAAATGAGAAAAAAGTTAGAAGAAGGCCAATTTGAGGAAAAAATTGTTGAAATTGAAGTTTCGAATGAACCTTCAATTGGGATGCAGGTATTTGGACCTACTGGTATGGAAGATATAGGAATGAATATAAAAGAAATGATTTCAAGCTCATTACCCAAATCAAAGAAACCAAAAAAAATGAAATTAAAGGATGCACGTGAAGTTTTGATTGAGATCGAATCAGACAAGTTAATAGATCAAGATGAGGTAATTCGTTTAGCTAAAGAGAGAATAGAAAATAATGGGATTATATTTTTAGATGAAATTGATAAAGTTGTAGGTAATAATAGTGGCCAAGGGCCTGATGTTAGTAGGGAAGGCGTTCAAAGAGATCTTTTACCAATAGTTGAAGGAAGTAATGTCAATACTAAATATGGTACAATAAAAACTGATCATGTCTTATTTATAGCGGCTGGAGCTTTTCATGTCAGCACCCCATCTGATATGATTCCTGAATTACAAGGTAGATTCCCAATAAGAGTCGAGCTTTCAAAATTAAGTAAAGAAGATTTTGTAAAAATATTGACGCATCCAAAATCTGCTTTAATAAAGCAATATAAAGCATTATTAAAAGCAGAGAATGTAGATCTAGAATTCAATAGAGCCTCTATTAAAACAATTGCTGAGTTGGCATACGAAGTGAATAGTAAAATGGAAAATATCGGAGCAAGAAGGCTACATACCATTATGACAACACTGTTGGAAAAACCACTGTTTGAACAGCCAAAACGCGGAGATAAAAAAATATTAATTACTGCCAAAATTGTTCGTGATTCTTTAAAGGGAATTGTTGAAGATCAAGATTTAAGTAGATATATATTATAAGAGAAAACATGGTCAAACATTTTCTACATATTTCAGATTATTCTAGTGCTCAATTATGGGATATTTTAAATCTTTCAAAAGAATTAAAAATTAAATTTCATAAAAAAGAAACTTATCGTCCCTTTGAAAACCAATCGCTTGCTATGATTTTTGCGAAACCATCCGCTAGAACAAGGGTTTCTTTTGAAACTGGGTTTGAATGGATGGGGGGACATGCCCTCTTTTTAGGGCCAAATGATATTGGAATAGGTAAAAGAGAGGCAATCAAAGATATATCAAGACTGTTCAGCCGATATAATGATATGATGATGGCTAGGTTATTCGATCATGCTCATATGGTTGAACTTGCTAAATATTCAAGTATTCCAGTAATTAATGGTTTAACAGATTATAATCATCCATGTCAAATTATAGCAGATATATTAACAGTTTGGGAGCATCGTAAAACACTGGATGATTTAAAAATAGTTTACATGGGTGATGGAAATAATATAGTCCATTCTTGGCTTCAATTAGCAACAGTTTTTCCAATGATTTTTGTGTGCTGTGGACCTGAGGGTTTTGAACCAGATCAAAAAACAGTGGAGATGGTAAAAAATTCAAACATTTCAGAGTTTGAACTTTCGCATGATCCAGAATCGGCTGTAAAAGGTGCTGATATAGTTTATACAGATGTCTGGACCTCAATGGGGCAGAAGGAAGAAGCTAAGAAAAGAGAGATAATATTTTCTGATTATCAGGTTAATAAAAATCTAATGTTGAAAACCGGAAAGAAAACTTTGTTTATGCATTGTTTACCAGCTGAAAGAGGAAGAGAAGTGACAAATGAAGTTATGGAAGCACCGTACTCAATAGTTTTTGATGAAGCCGAGAATAGAATGCATGCTCAAAATGCTATAATGGTTTATCTAACCTTATAAATCTTTGTCTGGTAAACCTTTAAAAATTTTATCTGGTATGCCTCTATTAATTTTATATTTACTGTATAAAATTTTGATATTTCCCTCGACCATATCATTAGACTGGGGCTTCATATTACTCCCTATTGCTGAAGAAATATCTTTATTCAGCCATTTGGATAGCTTTGCATCTTTGACATAATATTTTACATTCGATTCTTTAGGAAGATAATAATCGGAATCGATTTGATCGTACAAATTGCTTATTTCCATAATTTTAAGTGTGTCTATCTTGGTTGTAACTTTAATAATTACCCACTTTTGCGTATCTATTTTTACATCAACTGTTGGAATAAAGGTTAAACGAGCATATTCATTGGGCATTTTAACTTTTAGACTATCAGTAATCAATTTTCCTGAAATAATTACATTATTCGAATCAATATTTTCATTTGTAACGATTTCTAATTCTCTTAGGTTATCAAAGTTATCTAATGGAGAAGTAAATAAACCAGTTTTCGGTAGAACACCAAATCCTCTCGTATTAAATTTTACTTTGTCTGGTTGTTTGAAAAAAACTTTGAACTTTTTTTTGGGCATTCTAAAACCAGGAACATTAATATTAATTTGCATTTCAACTTGAAAATCTAAAACTTTTTTGTATTGTTTATCAGTCTGATTAATAATCCTATTTATAAACTTGGAGTCACCTTCAGCAAATAAGGTGGTGTAAAATGCAAGCACAATGTATTTTAGGAGTGAAATCTTCAATTTAAGATATCCTTAGTTTTAAAGATATGAAATGAAATAAAAATAAAGATAGATGACCAAAAAAGATTTACAATAAATAAATTCCAAAATTCATTGACTGGTAATGGATCATGAAATGCGCTTAAAAATGTGTCAATATAGCCAGTAAACAAGAAAGGATTTATCCTTTCAAAAATAGGTATTGGGATAAATGTAACAGCCGTTCCTACAAATACTACACTTATTGTGATTATAATGGGTGTTACACTATTTTTAGAAACAGTTGAGATAAGAAAACATAAACATGATACGGATATCATCACTAAGGTTGATAAAAGAAAAGCTAGAAAAAATCGCCAAACAATATCATCCTCAGCAAGTAGTAATAATCCATTATGAAATACTGCTAAATCGCCAATACCCAGCCATAATAAGCTTGCTAATAAAGTGTAAAAAAAGAAAAAGAACATCATAGAGATGGTATAAAAAAGAACAATAATTAATTTACTCAGAAGTACATTATTTCGGCTTATGGGTCTTGTTAGATACATTCTAAAAGTCCCTTTAGAATATTCTCCTGAAACAATTTCAGAGGCAACAATGGTGGATAAAAATGGCATATGGCTTATTAAAATAGCAACTATAATATAAGTCGCAAGAAATCCATTAATCACACTGCCATAAAATAAAAAAGAGTCTGCTAATTGACCGTAGATTTTTGTTTCAAGTGTCTTACCTCCACTATCAACAGCAAGTACAATGAATGGTATAAGAACAGTTATCAAAATAAAACTTATGTAAGTTCTTTTTTTATGCAGTGCTTTTAAACCTTCATTTATAATGAGATCTCTAATCATAAAAATAATCAAGAAGGTTCGAATGTCTGGAAATGGAATCTAAAATTACTTTTCCATTAAAAATATTAAAAATTTTTTCAACAGTTGTAGCTCTTTTTGATGCGATTAAAATAGAGTTAGTATCTATTCTAATAACCCTTATATCACTGTGATTTTCAAATATTAACTTTGCTTTTTCAACATCATCAGTTACAATTTTGAATTTATTGTTATCCAATTGAGTCTGTTTCATATTTAGTGATTTTAATAATCTTCCATCTCTTAAAATTGAGACATCGGTACAAAGGCTCTCAACTTCGCCTAGAATATGCGTACTAATTAATATAGTTTTTCCTTCATCATTAAGAAAATTGATCAACTTATCCATATCTCTTATGCCAGGAGGGTCAAGACCATTATTGGGCTCATCTAAAATTAAAACTTCAGGATTATGGAGAAGAGATTGAGCAATACCAAGTCTTTGTTTCATTCCATATGAAAATGTTTTCACCTTTTCATCCATTCGGTTCTCAAGTTTGACTAATTCTAGGACTTCAAAAATCCTTTTTTTACTGGTTTTAGTTAATTTAGATAATATCGAAAGATTATCATATGCTGTTAAATATTCATAGAATGTTGGACTTTCTATCATAAACCCAAAATTTTTTAGTATGTCCGTATTCTTGTAATTTAACTCTTTACCCTTATAAAAAATTCCTCCCTTCCAAGATCTTATTAATCCGGCTAAAATTCTCATTAATGTTGACTTACCGCTTCCATTTGGACCTAAAATACCAAATATAGACTTCTCTGGAATTGAAAGAGACAAATTATTTAAAGCATGGAAGCTTTCATAATACTTCTCAAGATTTTTGATTTCTAAAATTGTCACTATTTGAGATCCATTAATTCTAAAACCCCATATCCATCAAAAGTGTTTCCTAAAGAATCTTTAATGCTTAAACCACTTTGAAAACGAGTGTAATGTGGATCAATATTGAATGTATTCATAATTTTACTCAAGGGGATTGGTGTTTTTGCTCTATCAAAAAGTAGTGTATTGTCAATTATCTTTTCACCTTTTATACTTACAAAGAAACCATCTGTTGTTAATAATTCAAGATTGGAAAATAAGGGTTCATTTTTTTTTCGATATACATTTTCAATTAATTCACTTTTTTTTGTAAATAAACCATCTTGACCGAATCTGTTTACGATAACATTTTTATCTTGAGCAATGTAAAGAATTGGGATATCATAACCACCACGATGATCTAGAGTATTAAGTTCTGATGCAATTACCGTATAAGGGCCAGCTTCCCCTCTAAACCACAGCCAGCTCTTAAATAACTTTTGAAGAGGAGTGTTGCCCCAATTGTGATCGTGGTAGCCAGTTCCTTGGATTTTAATCGTATTTCCATTTTCAAAAAAATGCCCTTTGAAAGAACCCTTAGGTACTGCAGCTAGCCATGCGAAGAAGTCATTTCCTGCTTTAATCACTCCATCTTGAGGTCTATAAGGCATGCTTTGTGACTTTAAGATAACATCAAATCCGAGACCATCAAAATCATTAGGTTCTATTCTAATTTTATACTTTTCTAGGTTTCCTATTATAAAATTTTCTCCGAAACGGACATCACAACTATCCTCTAAAAATGTTACATCGTTACTTCTGAAATATTTAATTTTAAAAATATCTTCCTGGCCGGGTTTTGAATAATTAAATCCAATGAAATATTGATCTATTAAAAAATGAACTTTCCAAAAGTAGCAAACAACTATTGATCCATCTGGAAGTTTTCCATCAAAATACCACCATTCTAATTGATCCTTTTTTTCCTTAGTTCTGAGTCCATCTTCCCATTTTTGTACTTTTTCCCCAAGTTGGTCTGGTTGATTTTTTACACTAAAATCAGCTAATTTGTAATTACCGGTATATAAACTAGCGCAAGAGGGTATTAAAGTGAAAATTAATAATAATGTAAAAGTTTTCATATGGATTAAGATGCTATCCAATTTGCAGAAAAGTCATTGTTAAACTCGAACAAAATTCGTTTGTGCCCTTTATGATCCAATTGAAGCCAATCAATCTTTGAAATTTTAATATTCACAACACAAAAGTTTTGGTAGCCAAATGCTTCGTCTTTATCGGTTATTTGATGTGGTGATATAGTGGGTAGGTTAGGAATAAATTTAGATGTGGTTGAAGATGGGGCTAGAGGTGCAAGATAGCAAATTTTACTCTCCTTACTCATTTTATTCCATGATTTGATACACGATTTTGATTTATGTTCAATACTTCCTAGCCCGTTTACTCTTAGCTGAACTTTTCTATTTTTATCATAAAACAGTGCACATACGTTATTATTATCTTTTAGTTGTTGGTATTTCTTGCTTCTAAAATCTGAGTGAAATGAGATAAGATGTTTGGATTTGTTGGTATTCCTTAAAACAACTGTTCTCGCTTCAGGGATTTTTTCAAATATTGTACAAAATGTAAAGGTATGATAGGAGTGTTTTGCTTTTTTTATTCCATGGGAGAGCTCTGACCATTCATTATTTAGTATTTTTTTAAAGTTTCTCATATAACGCTCAAATCGTTTAAAATTACAATAAAATTTCAAATAAATTAAATTACTTTTTTGCTAAATAAACTTTTTGACATTTACAAATGTAAGTTCCCCTGTTTGATACTTTAATTTTCTTTATTGTAGTATTGCAGACACGACAAGTAAAACCCTTTTTTCCATAAATATTCAGTTCATCAGCATTATTTCCTGTTTTGCCTTCGGTATAGGTGTAATTAATGATTGTAGTGCCATTATTAGATATTGCTTTTAAGAGGACGTGTCTTATTGAATTGTAAAGTATAAATACTTTTTTTTGAGGAATTTTATTAGATATTGATTTAGGATGGATTTGGCTTAACCACAAACTTTCATCTACGTAAATATTTCCTAAACCAACTACTTTTGATTGATCTAATAAGAGTGATTTTATACCTCTTTTACACGAGTATAGAATCTCTAAAAATATTTCTTTCGTGAAACTTTCGCTTAAAGGTTCATAGCCATGTCTCTTGTTTATAGTTTTTAAGTTATTGTACAAGTAAAAGCGGCCAAATTTTCTTACATCTTCAAAAATTAAGGTTTCATTGTTATTTAATTTAATTATCGCACTTGTATGTTTTGGTAAGCCTTTGCCAACGAAGTATAACTTACCAGTCATTCGAAGATGAATTGCTAATATAAAACTTTCTAATTCAATAATGATGAATTTTGCCCTCCTTTTCACATCTATTATCTTCGTGTTCTTAACTTTTGAATAAAAATCATGTTCGTTAAAATTATCAAATACTTTGGGCCATACAGGTACAATTTTTTTGATATTTTTTTCAATCAATTTATCTTTGATAAAATTGACAACCGTTTGAACTTCAGGTAATTCAGGCATGGTGAGTAGCCGCTAATATTGAATTCTTCTTAAAAATAGATTTGAGCGTAAAAACACCAATAAAGGCAATAGCATAGTGAAAGAATGAGAAAACCATACCTATAAAAATACTTTGATTTTCTACCAGCCAACCAGCGTAGAGTGAGCTTAATAAAACCATTAGCCTAGTGTAAACACCTAAAATAGTTTGAACTCTTCCCATTATTTTATTCGGTATGTTTTCCATAAAAATAGTTCGAACAATTATCCTTGCACTATTATTATTGAGCCCCATGAAAAAATATGCAGTTGATGCTATGTAAATTGAAGCTACAATGGGTGAAATCAAGCACATGATTGCTGCAATTAAATAACATATTAGCAGCGACCACTCTCTACCCATCTTCGTTATTAATTGTTTTACCAGGATAGTTGAAATAAGTGCTCCTACTCCATAAAAACCATCCATTAATCCATATCCCCAAGTTCCTTTATTAAAAATATCTTTTGAAATGGAGATTGTTAAAACAGATAAAGAACCCCAAATAGCTACATCCGATAAAATAGTTGTAAACCCTAAAAATAAAACATCTTTTCTTTCATTTAAAAAAGAAAAACCTTTAGAAAGTGCCGATATGATACCATTTTCCTTTGAGGACACTTTTAACGATTTAAATGGAGCCAATCCAATGAAAATTGCAGAAATAATGTATGCAAGTGCGTTTATCCACAATGCTAAGACTGGGTTGTAGATATGAACAATGATACCTCCAATTCCTGCGCCTAAAATTGAGCCTACCTGATAGCTTGCAGATAATAGCGCATTTGCAGAGAAATATTCTTTTTCCAAAGATATCTCCTGGACAAAAGCTTGTGCCGTTGGCCAAAAAAGAGAGTTGCCTAAGCCCATGAAAATGACTAAAGGATAAATATAAAATAGTTTAAATCCTTTAAAAGAAATGGTGATTAAAAATATTAAAATCACAATTGTGCGAAATATATCAAGTACAATAAGAAGCCATTTACGATTTAACTTATCAATTATAATTCCAGAAAATAAGGCCATTATTAAACCTGGCGTTGTTGCAGTAGCCATTATTTTACCAAGTGCAAATTCAGAACCTGTTTCTTGGAGTACTAACCAGCTGATTGAAATAATATTAAACCCGAATCCAATAAGAGAAATGATATTTCCAAAAAAGAATAATGAAAAAGTAGGACTTTTTAATAATTTGATCATGAAAATAGACTTATAACTTTGAAAGTAATGTAAATAATTGTTGCAAAGATAAAGAGGAAACTGAAAGTTATAATTAACCACTTGAAAAATGTTATTAAAAAATATCTTACCGCTATTTTTGTTTCTTTTATCTTTCTCATTAGTTTATTTAATTGCTTGGTATACTTTATCTGAACGTTGAATTAGATCCATGTTATCTATTTGGCTCATAAAAGTATCTTTATCTGGTTTAATAATCATCGTCGTGAAGCGGATAAGTTGATTCTTTTCTTTTACTTTATCTTTTAATTCATTTCCTTTGAAATATATTTTACTAATTGTTCTTTTATCTATCCATGATATGTCCATGCAGTCTATGTGTATATCTTGTTTGGTAAAATGATTATAATTCTGATCCTTTATATCAGTTTCAAAACAATTCCCTTGAAAAATCGCACTGTTTAAAATCATATAATCAGTATTAGGTATATCTAGATATAATTTCAAATCTTTTCTAGATAGTTTATCAGGATTTACCCTAAAGAATGTATATCCATCATTGTAATAATCATTTTCATCAAAATAAGTTACTTGTAGTTCAGAGTCTCTTGATAATAGTGGAGAGCTTATTTTTAAAATATCATCGAAGTTTTTCCAGTGTCCAAAATTATTCTCTTCAAAAATAAGCTCAGTGAGTGGTTTTTTTTCTAATTTTATACAGTTTATCATATCAGAGAAGTCAAACTTTGACAGGCTGCCAATGCATGATTCTAATTTGTAGCCTCTTATTTGAAAGTTGAGCATGGAGGTATTTTTATTTAGATTAATTTAAGCTGAATTCAAGAGTATATCTAAATTTGGCTTAATCTTTTTCTTTAGTTTAAAAAAACCTTTATTGCAGAAGGGCCAAAACAACTTATCCCATTGATTGATGAGGAAGTTGAACTTTATATCCAACTTTTTTTCTAACTTAAAAATTGGTTTTTCTAGTAATCCTACACTTGGATAGGGTATGCTTATATGAGTTATCTTATTTTTTTCTTTCCAAACTCTTATATCATTTAAATTTTCCCAATTATAAATTGTTAATCTATTCTCTTGAGTTTCTTTTACTTTGAGTATGTACTTTTTTAAAGCTTGATCTATAAAGTTGCTCAAATGCTTGCTTTGGTTGTGCGGATTGTAATTTGATGATTGAATTAGTAAAAAATCATAATTTTTAAAATCAATAATTGATAAATCCTCTTGATGAATAATTAAACCGGTTTTTGATCCTTCCTTTACATCAATTGGTTTGGGTAAATTTAAATCCATTGGAATGTAAATCCGCTCATCTGTAATTGCATGAGTTGGTAATTCATCTACACCATAGGTGTTAATCCTACTAGATGTGTATTTTTCGATATTTTGTTTTCTAGCACGATAACTTTTTCCTTTAGTATGAAGTCCAGCAACCCAGCGCCATGAAAGAGTGTTTGAAGCGGGGTCTGCATCAAGCAAATGATTAAAGAATAGGTTTGCACCCAATTGCCAAGGTAGGTTCAATTGGAATATCCAGATACTTGCAAACCACATTCTTGTGTGGTTATGCAAATAACCGTGTCGCTTGAGATCCTTTACCCATATATTAAAACACGGTATTGAGGTATTGCCTTCAATAGCATCTGAATAGTGGGGGTATTGATGGATATCAAAATCCTCTAGATCGTTTAAGTAATCAATCCAAATTTTAGGTCTATGTTGAAGGTAACCCTTCCAATAAGTCCGCCAGAAAATTTCATCAATAAACTTTTCAACGCGGTTGTAATTAAAGTACCTTTCAACCTCATGAATAATATTGATCTCGGTAAGAATCCTCATTCTGATAGCCGGAGATAAAACACTGACGTAGTTAAGATTTGGGTCCCCAAAGTCATAATTCCTTTTCGAACTATATTGGGATAATTTTTGTTTAATAAAGGAATTTAAAGCGATTTTTGCACCATTATGGTTTGTAATATCTTTGAAATGATTCGAATACATAGTTTTTTTTGCTAATTGTTGGCTTAATTTAGCAAATAATAAGCGATTTGAGCGTTTTTATTTTAATGATCTATTGATTTGGCCATTTTGTTAGTTTTTAAAGAATTTTTTATAAAGATGTAGAACTTTGTATAAATTTTAAATTAAGATTAAAGGTGTTCGAAATTGGTTTCAAACGTAACTGTTAATTCTAATTTCATCTCAAATTTCTAATAACATTAAATTTATTGGAGATCTTATTTGAAGATTTTACCTCTATTTCCTCTCAATTTGGTCTTGTTACCTTATGAGATTTTACCTTTACATATATTTGAACCTCGCTATAAGAGTATGGTCAAAAATGCAATTGAAAATGAGCAGCCATTTGGGATTGTTTTAAAAGACTCTGATGGTGTCTACAAGAAAGGGTGTAGAGTTGAAGTAACTAAAGTTTTACAGAAATATCCAAATGGAGAGTACGACATTATTGTAAAAGGCATTGAAAGATTCAAAGTGCTATATACTGAAAAGGATGGTGATACCTTTTACGGTCAAATCGAGTATATTCCATTATCAATTGAAACAGATATTAAACTGATTGATAATGTCCAGGATTCATATCTTAAAATATTGCTCAGATATGGGATTAATACTGATATGGAAATGCATATGAAAAAAAAGGTTTCATATGAATATGTTAAAGGTATTCAATTACCGCTAATTTTGAAGAAAGAGTTAATTAATATGGAGAACGAAACAGATCGTTTAACTTTTATTAAAAATATTTTTGACAATATTTTAAGACAGCCAAAAAAGTTAAAAAATGAAAATTTTCCGGAAGCTTAGATTCAAAACATTATAGGTTAAAGTGAAGCCTCTTCAAGTTTGGTTAGATGAATACGGCGAAAGCCATCAAAATAAAATAAATAAAAAAATTCACTGGATTTGCGTCCCAGCGATTATGTTTAGTATTTTTGGAATTCTTTTATCAATACCCCACAATTATCTTCCGGTTATATCAAATGTTAAGTTAAACTGGGCAATGATTACTTTAGCACTTACTCTTCTTTATTACTTTAAATTATCTAAAGTAATGGCATTGGGTATGCTTGTTGTAGGAGTTATAATTTTATGGGGCAATCATCTAATTGAACAAAATTATCAGAGACCGCTGTGGATATTTTCTGTGATAATATTTGTAACTGCATGGATAGGACAGTTTGTAGGGCATAAAATAGAAGGTAAAAAGCCATCCTTTATACAGGATCTTCAATTTCTGTTAATTGGCCCAGCATGGCTGCTCTCGTTTATATATAAAAAAATTGGAATCAAATATTAAGTTATTAGACTAATAACCTACTTTTTTTCTTTTAGAACTAGTAATCCATATCCATTCCACCACCAGAACCTCCTCCTCTTGAAAACCGTCTTCCATCCCAACGTTTCTTTTGTTGCTTTCCGAAATTATACCTTATATTAATAGACGCTGTTCTTCTATTTCGTTTTCTATCTGCATATAATAATTGTGTGTAATCTGTATAATCTTGTTCAGTATCAAGGGTAAACTTTCTACTATCAAATAAATCGTTTACCTTTAAGGTTAACGATATAGCCCTGTTTAAAAATGATTTTTCTATTCCAATATCAGCACCGTAGCTAGCTGGAATAGTTCCTGAAGTGATTTTCATTTTAGCTCTTCCCCCAGCGGATATCTCTATACGAGCAAAATTTGGAATATTGAATGTTAACTGACCGCGATTAAACATTCCAAGGGAACTACCAGTCATATCATTTTCGTATTGACCTCCTGTAGTTTTAGAACTCCACCACCATGTGGTTAACATTGTGCTAATTAAGGGAATTGGGCGGTAATTAATTACAATACTTCCCCCCAAATTTTGCGCTTTTTCTGCGTTACCTGAGGTTAAAAGCTCATAGGATTCTCCTTCATAAATTATCTCATCTCGATCCCACCATGCTATTGCATCATCTGTTAACTTATAAGAGATACCGGTATTAAAATTTATTTTTCTTGAATTCCTAGAAAAATTGATTTCAGCTACATCGCTAAATTCTGGCTTGGTGAATGGGTTTCCACTTCGAATTCTTGTCTCATCTAAAAAAGTTCTAGGGAAAGGATTCAATGATCTTAATCCTGGACGGTTTACCCTTTTAGAATAACCAAATTGGATTTGACTTCTATCAGTAAGTTGGTAGCTTATAAACATACTTGGATATAGCTTACTGTATGGCTTTAAATATTCTCCACGCCCCACCTCATTATTAATAATGTAATGTACAATGCTGGTTGCAAATGAGGTATCGCCTTGAACAGAAGCTTTTGTGTTTACTTGTTCATATCGCAATCCTCCCTTTAAACCAATTCTATCAGAAAGTTGATATCCCAAAGTACTATAAAAGGCATATATATCTTCTTCATAATTGTATAAATAATCATCATTTAAAAAATTTAGACTATCATTTACATCTTTTAATGTCGCCTTCATTCCAGTTTCAATATTAACCTTTTCAAACAATTTATCCTCAAAATCTAGCATAAAGATAATTGCATCATTTAATTGAGATTTTAGTACCTCATTTAATACTTCCTCAGAATTTTCAGTTTCTTTCTCATAACCAAGATTGTAGTCTAAGTTTATGTTTAGATTTTTATCTTGGGAATCAAATTTATTTTCATAGGAAATAGAATGACCCCAATTATATTCATCTTCGGATTCAGAAATTTCAAGGGTATCAAAAGTTGGGAGAGTCCACTTTATACTATCAATTTTGTCTCCGATTCCATTATTGAAATTCCCAGTATAACTAATGGTAGATACTTTATTTAAATATAAATCACCTCCAAATCTAAAAGATATGTTTCTATCATTTTGCCGCCTCTCAGTTTCTTGCGATAAATATCTAATGCTATCATCCCCACTTATACTGGTATAGGGAGGGTTAAAGTAATTGAAAGTATATGATCTAGATCCAAGCGATAGTCTTTCACCTGTTCTCAGACCACTGCTACTAAATAGATTAAACTTATCAGAACGATAATTTAAATTACCAGCAATATTATTTTTATTGTACTGGCCTGCTGCGAGTGTGGTACTTCCATTTAATCCCTCAAAAGCCCCTCTCTTTAAAACCAAATTTATAATCCCACCAACTCCGTCAGGGTCGTATTTGGCTGATGGATTAGTAATAACTTCAACTTTTTTTATCATTGAAGCTTGAAGATTGTCAACCATAGTTCTCCGATCAAATCCTACTTTTTTCCCATCAATTAAAATGGTTACGTTTGCATCTCCTCTTAATGTAATATTTCCATCAATATCTACATCAACAGTTGGGACTTGTCGAAGTACATCTTCTCCTGAACCTCCGGCGGAGGCAAGATTTTTTCCTACTGTAAAAACTTGCTTATCAATCGTTTGAATAAATTGACTTTCTCCTAATACTTCAACTTCTGTTAGATTTATGGATGAAATGGGTAATAAAATTTTTCCTAAGCTTTGTGCAATCCCGCCACCCTTTAAGGGGCCTCCCTTATTAGGAAATAGATTGATAGGTTCAATCTCCTTTTTCTTGTATCCAACGAATTCAATCACGGCCATGTAGGGTCCTAAAGGAATTTCTTTAATGTAAAAATTTCCTTTTTCATCAGAAAGCCCGCCAGTTACTAACTTTTTAGATCTTGTATTTATTAGAGAAATAGAAGCGTACTCTAAAGGTTCTGTTGTGCTTGAATCAAGAATTGTACCTGATAAAATTCCTATAGCAGGCATTTGTTTACCACCACCAGGGGAGCCTGACCATTGAGAGAATAATAATGAGGGGAAATATGTAAATAGGAATATGATGTATTTCATAAATATGTAGCAAAAGTTATAATTGGGGTTTAGAATAGGTTAACTATGAGTCTTATATCGAAAAGAAGTTAAAAAGAATTTAGAATAAAAAAAGGCTAAGTTTTTGGTGAAACTTGAATATTAACAATGGGATGAGAAGAGGGCGCACTTAATGCATTTAACACCTCAAATTGGAGTTCAAATTTACTTTTTTTTCTACTGTTCTAACATCTAAAATCATTGTACTGTGCGGATTAATTATTATCAAATCGGTTGTATTATGAATAACATATGCACTTTGATTCCCAAGAGTATACATTGCATCTGAGTGGTTTTTGATTACAACGTGAGCTATTGTTGTGTTTTCAATATAATGGGCAGTCTCAACTTTTAAACTCGCATTGATAAGAGGAATTAAGTTTTCTACTTTTCCAATAAGTTTTTGATTAAACCAAATCACAGTTTTTCCTAGCTTTAATGCTCTTTTCGAGGACTCCTCAGTTTTTTCGAAGGCAAAAACTAATGTGACTGGCCTGTGTCCTCCAGCATGTAATCGGTATCGCCAATCAATAAGATCATGTGTATCGGATGTTCCAAGTATGGTTAAATTATAGTCAAGTGCAACTTGAAAAGCTTTAACCGAATAGGTTGTGTCATTTACAACTTCAATACCGTGCAACAGATTATTTTTGATTAAATTTTTGTGTATTTGAGATAAGGGGACACTTCCATCCGGAGATTGATTGGTCCAAATAGGGTGATTCCAAAATATAAATGCATCTTGTTCTTTTGCAGTACGAAAAGCCTCTATTGGATCTTTGACAAGAAGTTTATTTGCATCCTTAATGAATATCGCATTTGCATGTCCTGGGGGCATATTACGAGTAATTTCTGATCCATTAATGACAATAACATTTGTATTTGAGGCATATTCTTTCGCAACTTGGTAAGCTCGATTTCTATTTGGGTGAGGAATATCATCTTTCCAATATTGATATTCTAGATGTTCAGTTGTGGAGATAAAATCAACCCCATCTTTTTGAGCTTCTTGAACCCTTGTGTTTGGCTAAACGCTCCCATCTGAAAAAACGGTGTGCATATGTAAATCACATACTAATGTTCTTAAACCAGGGATATCAGGAAATTCAATTTCTCGGTTATTATGATCTGAGGATAATAAAACTGTAAGAAGTAGAATGAAAACAAAGAAATATGATGTCCTTATTATCTTGCTTCTTTCCAATGAATGTCCATCGTATGATATTCAGGTTTACGGCCTTTCATTATGGGTACTGTTAAAGTATAAGATGCTATCTGTCCAGGTTCCAAGGCAGTATCAGCAACCACATTTGTCTTGTAAACAATGCGAGCTCCTTTAACGAAGACTGAATCAATTCCCACATTAGAGGTTGTTTGATCAAATAATTTTCCTGAAACTCTAACAAAATCTGCCCGTATCTCCCCAATATTTTTAATCTTACCAGAAAAGACTTGTCTATTTGGATAATAGTCAATGAAAGGCTCTCCTATAAAAACAACTTTTGGCCCTGGCTTTTCTAATTTATCCATCTTAATTACCATTTCTTTCTTCAGTACAAGTTTTCCGATCTGGGTTTTCAATGTAAGACTCGAATCTGATTCTAGCAGAATGTCTCCCATAACAACCGTACCATTTTGAAGTTCTATCCTATTTTGAAAGGTGGGAACTTTAATTATATCCAAAATATCTCGATCTACATTGGGCATAATTTGTTTTTTTTCATACCCTTTTACCACAGTTTTTAACGAATCGATTTCAGCTTTTAATGCTGCTAAACTATTCTCATATTCAAAAAATGTGCTTTCAAATTTTAGTTGATTTTTTTCTTCAGGTTTTTTTTGCTTTGGAAGTTCTTTAGGTTCTTCTTTAAAAGCTGTAAGTGTATCAGACTCTTGGGATGTATCTTCTTCATTCTCATTTAAAATGATAACAATAAGGTCAAGGTCACTGTTCGTAATTTCGAATTCACTTTCTCCACGACCTTCCTTTTTATGTTCTGCTATGAGTATATAATTTCCAACTCTCAGCTTCCTTTTAATCTTAAATTCACCATCTCTTTTAGATTTCCCATCAGCTATTTCTTTATCTTGATCATCATATATAGATATTTTTGCTCCTTTAACGCCCCTTCCATCCTGTTCTTGAATAAAGCCAGTTAAAGTAAAATCCTCTTTTATTTTTGCCTTGGTATCAACAGCAAAGGCAAAAGAAAAAAGAATAATCAGGACAATAATCTTATTCAAGTTCAGTCCTTTTATAATGGGCTCTGAAAGCCATTCTTCTTACGAGCTCAGCATTCTTTTCTGCTTGACCAAGGTCATTTACCATGCGAATAATATTATCGTATAAAATGTAGTTATCTCGGATTTCAAGCATTGGTAAGAGTAGCTCAACAACAGATGGATCATTAAAAGCAGCAAGATTGTCGATAGACTTTTTTCGTATATCTAAAGGATAATCATTGTTTTGAGCGATTTCAATAACGGCCTTTTTAACTTCAGGATCATCAAATTCACCAAGAGCTTCCAACATAGTATTTAATAAACTGTAGTACTCTATTTTACCAGAATTATAGGTATTCAATAAAGCCATCACCAAATTTTCTTCCTTTACGCCCTTCATAGTATTCAAAGCAAATTCTCTCACTTCAAGATTGGTATTTGGATCTCCGAGTAAGTTTGCGAAAGCAATTGCAACATCATCTGGATTCTTTTTGCCTAAAATTTCGACTGCTGTATTTCGAATTCCTATGTTTATATCAGGATCTCTGGCAATAGTTGTCAGGATCGGAACAACTTGATCGTTGCCAAAAGCACCAAAAGTTTGTGTAAGAAGTTTTTCGGTTCGAGCCATATTGCTTTTAGCGAATTCATAAAGGTCTAATAATGCAAATATTTGGTCTTTAGTTCTTACTCGATTCAAACTCTTAACAAGTGTAATGTGAATTTGATTTGTTTTTTCATCAAGTTTATGCATAGACTTAACTAAAGCGTCTGCAGCTTTAGGATTTTCATTAAATGAGCCTAACATACTGATTGATTCATTTAACAAAGTATAATCTAAAGCTGTTGTGTTTGCAACCATCTCAGAAATAGCGTGAAGTGCTCTGGGGTGCTCAGTGTTTGCTATTGTTTTTCCTGCAGCAACTCTTAACTTTACATGTAAATCCTGATCCTGGTATATTTCAATCAATTCATCCAGCGCTTTTACATTCCCATCTCTATATGCACTTTTAAGTGTTTGGATATTATTCAAAAAATCAGGGTCATTAGGATCGCCAACATTTTTTCCTCCAATTAGTTTACCAATAGGAGCACAATTTGATATTAATAAAGGGAAAATAAAGATGAGAATTTTATTTTTCATTAGAAGTCCACTTGATAAGATCTAATTTCTCACCATCGAAGATAGCATATGAAGGTTTATGGAACCAATCGCCGAGTACCGCAAGTTTTCCTTTTTTTGTTTCAAAAATTTCACCAAGGTGGTAATGTCCACATATCATGTATTCATAATCTTTGTTGAAATGACTCAATGCTATGTCAACTAGTTCATCTTTAACTTTTTGATTATTATCCATAGAACTTGCATCTTCATATCCACTTCGAGAAATAAATTTAGCTAGTTTATAGGTTAATGTAGGATGCAACCACCTAAGAAGCCAGATAAATAATTTAGATCTAATTACTCGCTTTAAAATTCGATAACCATGATCCCAACTTAGCAAGCCATCCCCATGTGTAATAATAAACTTTTTCCCATTAATATTTATTTTAGCATCTTCATAGTAAACATTATCCATTAATGTATTTTCAATGTAATCTTGGACCCAATAATCATGATTCCCTAATAAAAAGTGAAATTGGATGTTCTTTCTTTTCAATTCATCAATTTTAATAAAAAAGTCTACATATGCTTTTGGAATAAGATCTGGGTATTCAAAGTAAAAATCAAAGAGATCACCAACAAAAAAACATGTACCTCCGGTTTCAACTATTTTATCAAATAATCTATACAACTTGTTGCGTCTTTTTGCCTCATCATTAGACTTTTCAAGTTTTAGATGTACATCTGAAATAAAGTACACAGGTGTTTTCATGATGCTAAAAATTAACGTGGTCGCTCTTTATCAACAAGTAAACTGAATCATTGGTTGTTTTTATTTTGATAAGCTGATATAATTTTGTATTAATTTTCAGTAAATATATATTTTTAAAAAGTTTCCTATAATGGTATAAATTAGGATATGTCTAAACGCTTATTATTTGCAACTGTAGCTGTTTATTTTATGAATGTGCTCCTAGCTCAGTCATTCGGGCAAAATAAGGTACAATACCAGGATTTTAAATGGGAATATATTCAAACACCTCATTTCGATATCTATTATTATGAAGGAGAAAAATCTCTTGCTGAATTTGCTGCTGATGTTGCGGAGGAATCATATGAACAAATAAGTATACACTTGCGTTGGAATTTAAAAAAGCGAGTTTCAATAATGGTTTATAATTCACACAATGAATTCCAACAAACTAATGTTGTTGATACATATATGCGAGAAGGTGTTGGTGGTGTCACAGAGCTTTTCAAAAATCGTGTTGTCTTTCCATTCGAAGGCAATTATTCTCAATTTAGACATGTAATTCATCATGAGCTTGTCCATGCTGTAATTAACGACATGGTTTATGGAGGCAGCATGCAGCATGTCATATCTAGCAGAACTAAAATTAGAGTGCCAATATGGTCAAATGAAGGTCTTGCAGAGTATTTAAGTTCTAATTGGGATACAAAGGCTGACATGATATTGAGAGATATTGCCGTCCATGAAAGAATGCCCTCTGTTAATGAGCTTAATTATTTTATGGCTTATAAAGGAGGACAGTCGCTTTGGAAATTTATTGCAGAAAAATATGGAAGAGAAAAGATAGGAGATGTTTTTCGATCAATGAAGCGAACCCAAAATGCTGAAAAGGGATACGAGAAAGCAATTGGTATGAACTATAAAGAGTTAACGGAAAAATGGCATAAATATTTAAAAAAGGAGTATTGGGCTGATATTAATGAAAGAGATCCATTAGAGGATATGTCTGAAAAAATTACAGATCATAAAAAATCTAGAAACTTTTATAATGTTAGTCCGTCAATCTCACCAAATGGTAGTATGGTAGCTGTTCTCTCGGATCAAATGGGTTATTTTGATATATTAATTCTAGATGCGATAACTGGGAAGAAAATAAAAAAATTAGTTAAAGGCAATCGTTCAGTTGATTTTGAAGAATTAAAATGGTTACAGCCAGGTCTTTCTTGGTCACCTGATAGCAAAAAAATTATAGTTGCAGCTAAATCAGGAAAGAGTGATGCCTTACATATAATTGATGTTGAAACAAGAAAAACCGAGAAAATTCGAGTTGATATGAATGGAATTTTTTCTGCATCTTGGAGTCCTCAAGGTGATAAGATTGCATTTGTTGGTCAAATAGGTAACGCTTCTGATATATATATATATGATTTGACAAATCAAGACTATTATAATTTGACTAACGATATATTTTCTGATTCCTATCCTTCGTGGGATCCATCTGGTTCTAAAGTACTATTTGTCTCAGATCGAGCAAATTATACAAATCAAGAATTTAAGGGTAAAATGTATGATCATGACTTTAGCCAAACAGATATTTACGTTGTAGATATACTAAATCATGAAATAAAAAGATTAACAGAAACAGGCCATAACGAATCTCATCCAATATGGTCTAAAACCGAAAATTCTATATTTTACACAAGTGATTTTAATGGTGTTTGGAATTTATATAAACAGGACCTAGAAGTTGAGAGTTCCCAAGGCCATGCAATAACTAATGTTCTTACAGGGCTCCAGCAACCAACAATTTCTAATAATGATGAGATGATAATTTTTGCTGGATATTCTGGAATTGGTTGGGATCTTTATAGCATATCAAACCCTAACAAACTAGAGCATAAAGTTGTTCAACCAACCAATTTTATTAAAAATAAGCGCCCTGATGGAGAAAAAATTTTAGATCTACGAAGACATAAATCAGTTAAAAATTTTGAAGAAAAAAATGATTATTCAAATTGGATCTTTGCTGAAGGCTATCAACATTTTAATGATAATATAGATCCAAAACAAATTGATGAAATCATATCTGAAGATTCTTTAAAAATGAACGGGGAATATATATCTAGAGCATACAAAACTAGGTTTACGTTAGATCTGGTGAGTGGTAATGTTCAAATTAGTAACGTTTTTGGCACCAGCGGTATGACGTACTTCTCTTTTAGTGATATTTTGGGAGATCATAAAATCTCTTTTGGGACTGAGATGGTTTTGACATTGGAAAATAGTGATTACTTCCTACAATATGCATATCTAAAAAACAGATTAGATTTTTATTTTGTTGGGTTCCAAACAGCAAACTTTTTTAATGTGGGAATGTATTCTTTGGGGAGACTTAGACATTATGGATTTCAAACACTGATATCTCACCCTTTTAGTAAATTTCAAAGGTTAGATTATGGACTTTCAGTTCATAATATAAATTATTCTATCTTAGAACCTTACGTTGATATCTGGGGACAAACGCAATATAACACAAGCCAACAAACAGACTATGCTGCAGTATTGCCCTCCATTAGTTGGGTATATGATAATTCAGCTTTTGGATTTACCGGTCCAATCGATGGATTTCGAAAAAATACAACCCTTACAATAAGCCCTGGAGGAAATGATCGACTAAATTTTCAAACGATCAAATCAGACGTTAGAAAATACTGGAGGATTGGAAAAGATTACACCTTTGCATTAAGAGGCTTTTTTGGAAAAAGTTTAGGTCAAAACAGGCAAAAATTTTTTCTTGGAGGGATGCCTTATTTATTAGCAGGAAGGGGCGAAACGAATGGAGTTGATGACAATGGCAACTTTAGAGAAATTCTTTTGGATACTTCAAACTCGTCACTAATTCATGATCTCTACTTTACAGAATATGCTTTTCCCTTAAGAGGCGCTCGATTTGCAGAAAGATTTGGAAGTAACACCTCCCTTTTTAATTTAGAGTTTAGATTTCCATTTATAAACTATCTTGCCCTTGGCTTCCCACTAAAGGTTTTATTTGGCAATATTCGAGGTCATGCATTTATGGATATTGGAGCAGCATGGGACGATGTAAGTGAGTTTAATCAGAATTTTTGGCCGGAGCGGTATAGAAATTATAGCTTAAACAACTATTCTCCATGGATTACAACTTTTGGTTTAGGGACTAAAATTAATTTAGGATACTTTCTTTTAAGAATAGAAACTGCATGGGATAAAAACTCAAATGGATACTCTAAACCTCAATGGTATTTTTCGTTAGGACCAGATTGGTAATTCGGATATTATTTTGATGCGATAAATGTAAAATCTAGATGCCAAAATCAAAAACCTCCTTCTTATGTTCTGCCTGTGGTGCTGATTTTCCTAAATGGCATGGCAAATGTCCTTCTTGTGGTCAGTGGGGAACCTTATCTGAATTTAAAGTTGTAAATAAAAGATATGATAAATCAAAGCCTCAGAAAAATTTAAATAGTTTAAATCAAATCCTAAGTCGTGATATTGAAGAGAGAGTCGAAACAAAATTAAATGAAATAGATCGAGTTTTAGGTGGGGGAGTTTTACAAGGATCAATGATCTTACTTGGAGGCAGTCCTGGAGTTGGGAAATCAACTTTATCTCTTCATTTGTGTTCATCAGTAAAAATAAAAACTTTGTACGTATCTGCAGAAGAAAGCGAAAACCAAATAGCTTTGAGGGCTCAAAGATTAAATGTAAATCAAAATGATCTTTTTCTATCTAGCGAAAATAATATTGACGATATAATAAGTCATGTTAATCGATTAAGTCCAAATTTAATAATCATCGATTCAATTCAAACGATAGTTAATACTGATCTAGATTCATTACCTGGATCACCGACTCAAGTTCGAGACTGCGGTCAGAGGTTGCTTGAAATATCAAAACAAAGAAATATTTCAATTATTATTGTTGGACATGTTACAAAAGAGGGTAACATTGCAGGTCCAAAAATGTTAGAACACATGGTAGATGTAGTATTGTATTTAGAGGGTGATGATCGATATGGGCATCGAGTTCTTCGCTCAATTAAGAATAGATTTGGTTCTACAAATGAAATAGGCCTTTTCAAGATGAGTGAACGAGGTCTAGAGCAGATAACAAATCCCTCAAAAATGTTTTTAGAAGAAAGAAGTCTGAATATTTCTGGTACGAGTATATATCCCTCTCTTGAAGGGACTCGACCAATATTAGTTGAGGTACAAGCTTTAGTTTCGAAAAACAATTATGGCATTCCTCAAAGAAATGTCAACGGTTATGATCAAAAAAGACTTGCTATGATCATAGCAGTGCTTGATAAACGTATTGGTTTAGAATTCTCAAATAAAGATGTGTTTGTAAATTTAGTAGGAGGGCTAAAAATTGATGACCCTGCTGCTGACTTAGCTATACTTCTAGCTATTGCATCAAGTATGATGGATAAACCAATTGACAAAAAAACAGTTTTATTAGGCGAAGTGGGGCTAGCAGGGGAGATAAGGTCTATTAACAAATTAGATCAAAGGCTAATTGAGTCTTCTGCACTAGGATTCAAAAAAGCCTATGTACCAAAAGTAAAGATAAATAGTAATCTTAATAATATCCCTATAGAGCTTAAAACTGTAAAACTAGTGAAAGATATTTTTGCTCAAATATTTTAAGATTAAATCGTATTGAATGAAGTTTACGATAAAAAACCAGAAGAATTCATTTAGAACTGGAATTATAGAAACTGATCATGGGTTCATTGAAACTCCAGTTTTTATGCCAGTAGGTACGGTCGGAGCAGTGAAAACCATATCATCTGAAGAATTAGAAGCTATTGGTTCTGAAGTAATTCTTGGTAATACTTATCACTTATATTTACGGCCAGGTATAAATATTATAAGTGGGGCAGGGGGTTTACATAAATTTAATTCCTGGAAACGACCTATCTTAACTGATAGCGGAGGATATCAAGTTTTTTCGTTATCTAAGTTGAACAAGATAACCGATAATGGAGTAGAATTTCAATCGCACCTTGATGGGAGCAGGCATTTGTTTACTCCAGAATCTTGTATGGAAATTCAGAGAATTATTGGGGCAGATATCATTATGGCATTTGATGAATGTCCTCCTGGAAAATCTGATTTATCTGTAGTTAAGAAAGCAGTAGAACGCACAACCAATTGGACGAGGCGTTGTGCTAAATGGATAAACAATAATGCAGAGATTTATGATCATTCCCAAACGCTCTTTCCAATTATCCAAGGATCCATTGACAAAAATCTAAGAAGACAAAGTGCAGAAGAGTTAGTACCACTTTCAATATGTGGTATTGCGATAGGTGGATTAGCAGTAGGTGAAGAAAAAACAGCAATGTTTGAGACGATTGAATTTTGTGATGAATTACTTCCTAGAGATCAACCTAGATATTTGATGGGGGTTGGAAGGCCTAGCGATTTGATAAAGGGCGTTTTACGAGGTGTAGATATGTTTGATTGTGTGATGCCGACAAGAAATGGAAGAAATGGACATATATTTACACAAAACGGTGTAATTAATATTAGGAATCAAAAATATAAAAATGATTTCTCACCATTAGATTCAAATAGTAGTCATGAATGGGGTCAGATTTATTCAAAATCTTATGTCCGTCATTTATTTAATATCAATGAGATTCTTGGACTTCGTATTGCATCAAAGTTAAATCTGGTTTTTGTTCTTGATTTAATGAAGCAAATAAGAGAAAAAATTAAATTAAATACTTTTGAATCATGGTCAAGAGGAAAATTAAACTTATTTTCAAATTTTAAGGGAATGTAATGAATGATCCTATTGTTCGAGTAATTGATTTATATATATATCGTTATGAAAATTCTGAAATAAAATTTTTATTATTGAAAAGATCAAAGGGTAGGATATATGAAGATCTATGGCAAGGAGTAACAGGTAAAATAGAGGATAACGAATCTCCATGGGAAACTGCTATTAGAGAACTAAATGAGGAAACAGGTTTAAAACCACACAAAGCATTTGTTGTTGATTATGTTAGTAAATTTTATGAACACGAGAAAGGAAGAATAAATTTAATTCCTGTTTTTGCAGTTGAGGTTAAAGAAAAGAAAATAAACCTATCAAAAGAACACTCAAGATATCAATGGTTGAATTATAAAAATGCAAAGAAAAAGTTAACTTGGCGAGGTCAAAAAAAAGGGATCAAAGAAGTATTTAAAATGTTAAATTCAACTAATGATCGATTAAAATGGTCTAAGATTTCATAATATTTAAGGAAAAGAATATGTTAAAAGAAGGAACCAAAGCACCTGATTTTTCTCTTCAAGATCAAAATGGTGAAACAATAAATTTAAAAGATTTTAAGGGTCAAAAAGTATTACTATGGTTTTATCCAAAAGCAAGTACACCGGGTTGCACGATTGAAGGTCAAAAGCTCCGTGATGAGTTTGATAATTTCAAAGAAAAAAATACCGTAATTTTTGGAATTAGCGCTGATAGTGTTAAATCTCAAAATAATTTTTGTACAAAACAGAGTTTCCCTTTTCAGTTATTATCTGATAAAGAAAAAGTAATTATCAGGGCCTACGAAGCAATAGGAATGAAAAAAATGTATGGCCGAGAATATGAGGGGATCTTCAGAATCTCGTATCTAATAGATGAAAAGGGTATGATT
The DNA here is from genome assembly GCA_902611135.1 of uncultured Fidelibacterota bacterium. Classification (GTDB taxonomy): domain Bacteria; phylum Fidelibacterota; class Marinisomatia; order Marinisomatales; family UBA1611. The sequence goes on from CACLYL010000001.1 coordinate 97,443, forward strand.
GAAAAGGCCTACGATAAAGTAAAGCCGAAAGAGCATGCAGCAGAAGTATTAGAAGATTTAAATTAAATTGATATATAAAGAGAATTGTCTTTAAAAAATTTAGTGTTAAGTTTTGCGTCTAGATAACCCATCATTACTGAGTGGCCATTTAGCTTTAAATGTTTTTCCTCCATTTTAAAACTCGTAAGATGAATGGGTTGCCTACCTACTGCGATCGCACCTGAGTTTTCAACACACATGGCTATATCATTACCCCTAAAGGTGCTAAAGTTGTTCAAATCATACCGGATATTAAAATCTGCATTTAAATTGCCAATTATAATATCTGAATTTTCATCAGTAGTCATCAGATTGCTATAAATAGGTAATATTGCTTTGAATATAACCCAATCAATAGTATATGTGTTTAAATCACAATAATAGCTTTCTGCTTCACTCGTTTTTAATGCCTTATCAATTCCATTAACATTTATTAATAAATTGTAATGCGATAATCGAATTCCAGGTCCTTTTTCAAATGTTAAAATAGCTTCATCACTTAGTAATGGTTTATATTTCGGATTATATATTTTTGGATAAGTCTTTATAGTATGGAAAAGATCATCTTTTCCTAACGAAATCTCTTTTATTTCATGAATCTCCTTTAGGTTTTTTGAAATAGAAGTTTTTGAGAGAACAGCAATTGCACCAATTTCCCATATAGCATAAATCAAAACTTCAGTTTGAAATGAATTCAGTTTTGGTAAAATTATTCTCTGTTTAGATATATGATCTTTATCTGTAAGCCAGTTTGCGCATTGTTGTATTAAACAATAAAATTCAGAATAATTTATGTTCTCTTTTTTACTGACTATCCTTTTCGAATTATTTATAACTTGTCCTTCTATAAGAGAACGCATACTAGGATATGGCATCATATATTCAATGGGTTCAATATTCCCGATACATTGGGCTTTATAAATTCGTTTTTTAATATCACTTTGCAATGGGATATCCAATTATCCTTTTGGATTATTTACCTGGTTTTATCTTCCGATAAATTTCAAAATTATTGGTTGGGCGTGTGTAAAAATTTCCTGCTAGTCTCCCAATTGGATTGAAAGTATTCAAATCAATATGTCCATTACTAACTATTTCATCATCAATATGAAATAAGATAATTTCACCAATTACAATAAATCCTGCACCAGCCTCTTTATTGCCAACAGTTACTATTTTATTAAGAATACATTCAAAACTAATTTTAGATTCTTTGACAATTGGAGGTTTTATCTTTTTTGAGGAAAGGGGTGTGAGTTTTGAAATATCAAATTCATCAATGTCGGGATCAAAATCTGTGCTGCAAGCAATCATTTGTTCAACAAATGACTCAGATACGAGGTTAATGCTAAACTCTTTGGTTTCCTTAATATTTTTCAATGTATCTTTCTCTTTACCATCCCAGCCTCTTCTTGCAGGTGCAAACATTATAGTGGGTGGTTTTGAGCAAACCCCATTAAAATAAGAAAATGGTGCAAGATTTTTTATACTACCTTTTGAGATTGTTGATACCAGTGCAATGGGTCTGGGAACTATTGATCCAATCATTAATTTATGATTTTCCTTAAATGATTGTTCTTTAGGGTTTATAATCATTTTTTCAACCAAGAATAAGGATACTTTTCATCATCAATTTTTAGTTTTAGTGCTTGATCGCTTATCTTTAATGGCTTAAAAGTATCAATCATAACAGCCAATTCATCTGTTTCCCTTCTATCTAGAGATTCTTCAATTTTACCTGGCTGTGGCCCATGTGGTAACCCTGAAGGATGGTAAGTAATTGATTCGCGACTTATTCCTTTTCTACTCATAAAGTTCCCCTTTGAGTAAAAAATTACTTCATCTGAATCAATATTACTATGTGCATATGGAGCCGGAATTGAATCTTGATGATAGTCAAATAATCTGGGAACAAAGGAGCATATTACAAAACTTTTTGATTGAAATGTTTGATGTACTGGTGGAGGTTGATGGATTTTTCCCGTTATTGGCATAAAATCATTTATGTTAAGAATCCAAGGGAAATAAAACCCATCCCATCCTATTAAGTCAAATGGATGAAATTTGTATGAATAACTTTGAATCCCACTTTTTAACTTTATATCAATAGTGCAAGAATTTTTAATTGATTGTTTTTTAAAGTTAGGTGTTCTGATATCCCTTTCGCAAAAGGGTGAATGCTCTAATAATTGACCAAATGTATTCCGATAGCGGGTTGGCGTTTCTAAAGGATATTTTGACTCAATAATCAAAGCACGCGTTTCCTCTATTATTTCTGCTTTCCAAATAACTCCTTTGGGTATAACGATATAATCTCCCTCTGAAAAGTTAAGAC
>CACLYL010000002.1 GCA_902611135.1 uncultured Fidelibacterota bacterium
AATTTGCCTGTATTGAAATGGGCGACAAGTATTGGTGTTGTTAAAAATAAAATACGAAATTATTTGATAACAGATGGTGCTGTTCATATACCCTACAACTTTGAAAATATTTGGATAAAAGCAATTCCATTTGAAACAGATATCCCCTTGGGCTTTTGGCGTGCAGTCTTCAATTCTCAGAATGCATTTGCAAATGAATGCTTTATCGATGAAATAGCTTTTAAACTCAACGTAGATCCTGTTGAATTAAGATTAAAAAATCTGAAAAAAGATTCAAGGTCTTACACGGTAATTAAAAAAACTGCCGAAGAATCCAACTGGGGAAAAGAATCAAAAAATAACATTTATAAAGGTTTTGCTTACCATTATAGTTTTGGTTCCCATGTTGCTCAAGTAGCAGAAATTTCTGTAAATGATAGTGACTATATAAAAGTTCACAATGTTCATTGTGTAGTTGATTGTGGACAAACAATAAATCCGTTAACAATTAGGGCCCAAATGCAAGGATCAATTATTTTTGGATTGGGCGCAACTTTGCACAGTGAAATGACCGTAAGAGATGGGAGAGTAAATGAAAGTAATTATGATGATTATCCGGTTGTTCGATTTGATGAGACTCCAAAAATAAGTGTCTCGATTATCCCAAGTATAGAAGAACCCGGTGGTGTTGGAGAGCCTGGATTACCTCCTATCGCGCCAGCTATCGCAAATGCGGTTTTTGCAGCAACGGGTAAAAGATTAAGAAAACTCCCTATATTGCCTCGCCATCTATCTGTTTAATTCTTCAAACGTTGTAACTGATCCAAAATAATGTCATATTCTAAAAGAACCAGAACTCTAAAAGATGGATCTTTTATTGGGAAGTCTGTTTTGTATTGGATGGTTCGTGATAAAAGATTCAATGATAACTGGGCCTTATTTGCTGCTCAAAAAGCTGCTCTAAAAAATAAAGTCCCACTGCATGTATGTTTCCAATATGATCCCAAAGCAAAAACAGCAACTTTAAGGGAATATGATTTTTTATTTAAGGGGTTAAAAGAAACTGAGCTAAAACTTTTTAAGCATAATATCCAATTTCATTTATTAAAAGGTGATGTCTTAAATCAAATCCTAACACTTTGTAGTAAGATTAATGTGGGAACCCTTATTACAGATTTCTCGCCTTTAAAAATTTACAAAAAACGTCTTAACAGGGTATTAAAAAAAGTAGACTGCCCAGTTTATCAGACAGATGCACATAATATTATCCCTGTTTGGAAAGCATCAAATAAGAAAGAATTCGCAGCCCATACAATTAGAAAAAAAATTAATAATCTACTCACTGAATATCTAGATGAACCCTCTAATTGTACTTTTCATCCATATGGCCAAGCAAAGCCAGGTAAAATTAATTGGGAGGAGGTAATTGAAGTACTGCAAGTAGATAAAAGTGTTAAACCAGTCAGTTGGGTTACGGCAGGAGAGAAAGCCGCTTTTGAAACATTAGTTGCTTTTAAGACAAATCTTGATGGATATAATTTGAAAAGAAACGACCCAAATCTTAATAAATTAAGCAATTTGTCACCTCACTTTCATTTTGGTCACATTTCAACACAGCGAGTAGCCTATGAAATCAGAAAACTTGATCAATTTGAAGTTGATAAAGAGACTTTCTTAGAGGAAATGATTGTTAGAAGGGAGTTGGCCGAAAACTTTTGTGAATATGAACAAAATTATGACTCTTTTGAAGGGTTTCATCCCTGGGCGCAAAGGACTTTAAATGAGCATAAAGGTGATGAGAGAGAATATATATATTCAAGTGATGAGTTTGAAGAATCTAAAACACATGACCCTCTTTGGAATGCTGCTCAAAATCAAATGAAAAACCATGGTAAGATGCATGGATTTATGCGCATGTATTGGGCAAAAAAAATTTTAGAATGGAGTGAGTCTCCTGAAAAAGCGCTACAAATTGCAATCAATTTAAATGATAAATATGAGCTAGATGGAAGAGACCCTAATGGATACACTGGCATTGCATGGAGCATAGGAGGGATTCATGATAGAGCATGGTTTGAGAGACCTGTCTTTGGTAAAATACGATATATGAATTATAATGGATGTAAAAGAAAATTCAATGTTGAAAGTTATGTAGAACAATTTAGATAAAATTAAACTTTCTCATTTTCCTTTTAAAAAGTATTTTTTGTAATAACCTGTTCTGTAAAGAAATAAAACTAAAATTCCGGCAATATTTGGGAGCCACACTTTCGGTGATGTCCATGGTATACCATCAAAGGAAAAGTCAGTAAAAGGATAAAAGATCTTTGTTGGAAAATATTCTTTAGAGTGAAATGGGAAGTCAAGTAAAATATGAAAAGGCCAACCCAGCATTGCAAAAGCAATATGTCTGTTAAATTGATAAGCAATAAAGAGAAAGAAAAAAGCGGTTACATAACTGTGAGAAACATCATAATTAAAAAATAACCAATCGGGGATAGTGTTTAATTTGGGAGCTCCTGGGATATATGTCCCATCTAAAATTTGAATAGTAAACAATAATCCAAAAGATATAAGATCTGGCATAGCTCCAAAAAAAATCGCTAGTTTACCGTACCCCCTATAACCAAATAAACCTTTACTCCATAATGCATGACTAAATGTATCCACTTATACTTTTTACTTAAATTTATTATAGTTGAATATTCAATTAAAAGTTAATCTAAAAACTATTAAAAATAAAGATTATAAAATTTTTTTATTATTGGTTGTTTAATAAATCGCTAAAAACGCTCATACTAAACTTATTTAGGGAGTAAATAATTATACTTTATAGTTGAACATACAACCAAAATAGTTGTATGTTCAACTAATGGAGAAAGTTAAATCACTAAATTTTAATTTAAACATGGGAAAATTAATTAGCTCTGCCCATAATATGATGACAAAACGCTTTGTTCAAAATGCACATGAAGCTGGATTAGATATTTCACTTGATCAATGGATGGTTTTAGGTCCGATAAGCTATCATAAAAACGCATCACAAAAAGTGTTAAGTGATTCCTGCTTAAAAGATAAAACAAGTATTACAAAGATAGTAAATACCCTAGAAAAGAAGAATCTAGTTGTTAGAGTATCTGATCAATTAGATCAGAGAGTAAAGAGAATCATATTAACAACAGCTGGGAAACAGCTATTAAATGACGCAATTCCAATAATGAATAAAACTCGTGAAGAGGTCGCAAAAGGGATCTCTGAACCTGATATTGAAATATTCAAGAATGTTTTATCGAAAATTATATCCAACCTTGAGAATGAATAGATTAATAAAATTAAATATTTTGATACTACTGGTTGTGCTATCTACTGGCTGTGCTAATATTTCAAAGCTTTCTATTGATAGTATAGAATTGGATGTTCCAGAGATGTGGGATACGAAAATTCCTTACAATAGCTCTTTTACGGGTAAATGGTGGAAACAGTTTAAAGATGAAAACCTAGAAAAATTCATTATAGAATTTCAAAAAAATAGTCCAGATTTAAAGACAATAACAAAAAATAGATTAATAGCTTATCAAAGTTCAAGGATAAACGGTGCAGGAATATTTCCTTCCTTTAATGCAAATATCAGAGCCGACACTAGTGTTCAAAATTTAACTGGATTTGGGGAAGCGGGTAATGCATTATTCGGAGGTGAGGAGGGAGAGGTCGTTAGTTTTGAAAATAGAACAGCTGGACTTGGATTGAATCTTCAATGGGAATTGGATATTTGGGGTAGACTACTCAACGGCAGGAAAGCAACTCAAAAAAATTATGAAGCTTCTAGCTATGATCTATCCTATTTAGGCTTTTCATCAATAATTAGAGCTACTCAATTATATTTTCGAGCTATTGAAGCATATGGTCAGTTGAAAATAAATGAGGAATCTTATCAAAGTCTGGTTGAAATCAGGGACCTTGTAAAAGACAGATATGAAAAAGGATTAAAATCTAGTTTAGACTACAGACTTGCTGAGACATCTGTTCTAACATCGAAAGTTTCTATAGAGACGAGAAAATTACAATTAAACAATTTAAATCGCCGTTTAGAAGTATTGGTTGGTAAATATCCAAAAGGAGAATATGAGATTAGCAAAACGCTACCACAAAATATACCCGATATCAATAGTTCCATCCCTGCTGATTTAATCACCAGAAGGCCTGATATAAAAAGTTTACTTTTAAAAGTAGAATCGGAGGAGTTGTTGCTTGCTCAAGCTAAAAGAAATTTATTTCCTGGAATAATGCTTAATGGTACTGTAGGAACCTCTGCTCAAAAATTAGAAGATATTTTTAATGACGATTATGGAATATGGAACGTGGGTTTTTCACTAACCGCGCCGATTTTTAATGGAGGACGATTAAGGGCTGCTGCAAAACTCCAAGAATCGGCCAAAGATAAATCTAAGGATGATTTATTAAATGGTCTGTTAAATGCATTTTCTGAGGTTGAACGATTGCTTGAATCAGAACAATCCTTATTCAGACAGCAAATTTCAATTGATTCAGCAGTTAAACAGTCACTTGACGCCTATAATTTATCGAAAGAAAGATATGATAAAGGTGTTACTATTTTAGAATCAGTTCTAAACACTCAAAGACAATATAATAATATTAAATCTCAGTATTTATCACTAAGTAGACAAAGAATAGATAATCGTTTATCTTTAATCTTGGCACTTGGAGGTAATTCAAATTAAAAATCAAGAGTAATGTATGAAAAAGTATATCGGATTAATTATTTTAATTATTAGTATTTCAATCTCAGGTGTTTTGATTAAAAGTAGGTCCGTTGCAGTTCCTGAAGAAAAAACAATAGAGGTACCATATGTGAATACCATGATGATCATACCTCAAACCGTAAAAGCATCTATCAGCTCTCAGGGTATCGTTCAACCTGAATCTGAACTGAATATAATATCAGAATTAAATTCTCGAGTGAAATGGCTTTCGAGTAAAATGGAAGCCGGGTCAAGCTTCGAAAAGGGCGATACCCTAATCATGCTTGATGAAAGAGATTATGAACTTGCCTTAGTTTCTGCAGAATCTCAAGTTTTAAATGCAAAAGTAAACCTTGAACGAGAGGAAGCTGAATCGGAGCTTGCGAGGAGAGAATGGACGAGGATGGGAGCTGGTTCGGGAAGTGATCTCACGCTCAGAAAACCTCAAATGGCTCAAGCTAGAGCAACTTATGCTGCAGCAAAAGCATTACTTGAACAAGCTAAAAGAAATTTAGGGAGAACTGTTTTTCTAGCTCCATTTAATGGCAGAGTCCGAAATACTGAAATTGAGTTGGGATCCACCGTTTTTCCAGGAAACTTAATGGGGAATATTTATGCAACAAGTGCTTATGAGATTCGATTACCCATTGCGGACCAAGATGTTCAATTCACGGGTTTAGAATTTAATGGTTTAAAAATAGATGCTGATAAACAGTTGGATGTCACAGTAATGCAAGGTGAAAATCAATGGGCTGCTAAGGTAATCCGAACGGAGGCAGAAATAGATCCAGTAACCAAAATGATGGCTGTTGTAGCAAAGATAAACAAGCTCGATAAGCAAATGTATACAATTCCCCTAGCTGTTGGTCAATTTGTTCAAGCTAAGATTTCTGGAGTCGATTTAGAAGGTATTTCTGTTTTACCTAGGTCCTCTGTTCGAAACGAAAGTGTATGGGTTGTAGATAAACAAATGCTTATGCAAAGGCGCCTAGTTGAAGTAATTAGGAACGAATCAGAATTTGCTCTTATCAAACAGGGTTTTGAAATAGGTGATAAACTACTAACTTCAAGAGTTTCATCATTAGTAAGTGGCTTAAAAGTTACATTAGAGTTGAGATAATTTTATGGAAAGGGTAATTAGATGGTTTGTGAATAACAGTGTAGCTTCAAACTTAATGATGTTTTTTATCATTTTGTCTGGTATCGCTACTATTCCTTTATTGAAAATGGAAGTCTTCCCTGATATTGAAGTTGATATCATCAATGTGACAGCTGTTTATCCTGGGGCAACACCATCAGATGTTGAAAATGCAGTATGTATTCGTATTGAAGAGAGGTTGCAAGGTTTAGATGGTGTAAAAAAAATTACCGCAACTGCATCAGAAAATGTAGGAAGTGTTAATGTCGAAGTTCTACCAGGCCAAGATGTAACAGAGATGTTAGACCGTGTAAAGGCAGAAGTTGACGCCATAGATAATTTTCCTGAGGGGGTAGAAAGACCTACAGTTAAACAATTTATAGCTATCCAAGCAACTATAACGGTCGCTGTTGGAGGTGATATGGACGAGTCAACTTTGACAAATTTAACGGAAGAAATAAAAGATGAGATCGATGCATTACCTGAGGTAACCTACAGCTCTTTTGTTGCTAAAAAAGAAAAGGAAATTTCAATTGAAATTAGTGAAAATAATCTTAGGAAATATGATCTAACTTTAGGTCAAGTCTCTAGAGCGATCCAAAGCCTCTCAGTAGATATTCCCAGCGGAAGCATTGAAAACTCGAATGGAGAAATTCTTATTAGAGCACAAGGTCAAGGTTACACAACAGACTTTTTCTCCTCCATTCCCATTATCTCAGATCCTAATGGAGCGATTGTCAGGTTAGGTGAAATCAGCACTATTAGAGATGATTTTTCTATTGATTACGACCTAGAGTTTTTATTTAATAGTAAAAAATCTAATCTAATAACTGTCTATCGGGTTGGTCAACAAAATGCAATAACCATAGCAACTCAAGTTAAGGATTATGTTAATGAAAAAAGGCTTAGTCTTCCAAAAGATGTGAGTCTAACAACTTTTGATGATGAGTCAAGGCTATTATTAGGAAGAATAGATACCATGACAAGGAATGCGTTTCAAGGTTTATTATTAGTTGTTGTTGTATTAGCAATATTTTTAAAGCCAAAATTAGCATTCTGGGTTTCACTAGGGATTCCAATATCATTCATGGGAGGATTTTGGTTGATGTCGCCTCTTGATCTTTCAATCAATATGTTGTCTTTATTTACATTTATCCTTGTTCTGGGCATTGTTGTTGATGATGCAGTTGTTGTAGGTGAAAATATCGCACTATTCAGAGAAAGAGGGATGGAACCTAAAGAGGCTGCTGTTAAGGCTGCAACTCAGGTTTCTACACCAGTTTTTTTTGCAGTTTTAACAACTATGGCTACTTTCTCTCCAATGCTTGCCGTTGAGGGCCAAATTGGGGCAATATGGAGAATCTTCCCCTTGATAACTATCTCTGTTTTAGTGTGGTCATTATTTGAAAGTTTAACTATCTTGCCAGCTCATTTGGCGCACAGTTCTGATAAGAAATCTAAATTTGCTATTATTAATTCTGTCTCTGGCTCATGGGATCAATTTCAGTCAAGGATTAAAGATGGTTTATTCTACTTTATTGATAATTTTTATAAACCTGTTTTACTAAAAGCAGTAACTAAGCCATTCACTTTTCTTAGTATCGCAATTTCAGTTTTTATTTTAACGATTGGAATTATTGGAGGAGGAATTATTAAGTTTTCATTCTTCCCTCCGGTTGAAGCAGATTTGGCAATAGGAACTGTTGAATACCCATCAGGAACATCTATTGAAACCACGCGAGATGGATATTTAAAACTTGAGGAAGCAGCAAAAAAATTAGAGAGTGATCTAAGCAAAGAGTTTCCCGGTGAACCCATTATAAAAAACAGACTCTCAACCATAGGATTTCAACCACAAAGAACTAAAACTTCCAGAGGTCCAGGCAATTTAGATGCATCATATGGAGGACCCCATTTAGCTGAGGTTGCATTGGAATTAATACCAGGTGAAAATAGATCAATAGGTGCTGAGGAGATAGTAAGAAGATGGAGGGAGTTAATGCCACCTGTTCCCGGAGTCAAAGAGGTCGGATTTTTTTCCAGTTTATTTTCAGCTGGAGAACCTGTTAATGTCCAGCTCACGAGCAAATATATGGATGATTTGTTAGCAGCAAAGGAAGAGTTGAAAAAAGAACTAGTTCAATTTCCTGGGGTATTTGATGTGAAAGATAACTTTAATATAGGAAAAGAGGAAATCAGTATAAAGCTTCTTCCTTCCGCCGAAAACTATGGAGTGAGCACCATGATGTTAGGAAGTCAAGTCCAACAAGCATTTTATGGTTTGGAAGTTCAAAGCATTCAAAGAGGAAGGGATGAAGTAAAAGTGATGTTAAGATACCCAAAAGACGAAAGACGTTCAATTTCTAATTTAGAAAATATGATGGTAAGAACACCAAATGGTTCTACAATTCCTGTTAGGCAAATCGCAAAATTAGAGATAGGGGAGGGCTTATCTTCAATACAGCGGAAAGATAGAAAGAGAGCAATAAATGTTACCGCAGATGTGGATTTAACAGTAACTACCGGCAATGAAGTAATTGCAGCTGTAACCGCATCTATTCTTCCAAAACTTTTGAAAAAATATAGTTCAATTTCATACAGCTTAGAGGGTGAACAGCAAGAGCAGGGACAAAATCTGAAATCAATTGGTAAAAATTTTCTTTTAGCAATGGTAGTGGTTTACATGCTGCTGGCGATACCATTTAAATCATATTTTCAACCTTTAGTAGTTATGTCCTCAATTCCTTTCGGTTTAACTGGAGCTATGCTTGGTCACCTATTTATGGGCATAAATTTTTCGGTATTATCACTAATGGGAGTAGTAGCTTTAACAGGAGTTGTAGTTAATGACAGCTTAGTTATGGTTGATTTTATAAACCGATATAGGAGAGAGGGAAACAGTATAACAAATGCCGTTCTGGAGGCAGGACCAAGAAGATTTAGGCCAATATTTTTAACATCTCTAACAACCTTTGTAGGTTTAATCCCATTACTATTAGAAAAAAGTGCCCAAGCTAAATTTTTAATTCCAATGGCTGTTTCTTTAAGTTTTGGCGTAATTTTTGCCACTGCAATTACATTGTTTATAGTTCCTGTTGGATATCTTATTTTAGAAAAATATATTTTAAAAACTGAAAAGGTGAATTTATGAAAGTTGCAATAGTAGGAGGGACCGGATACGTTGGTTCTTATGTTTGTGATGAATTGATTAAAGAGAATCACACGCCCAGAATATTGGTAAGAGAAGGCAGTGAATCAAAAGTAGTTGATTCTGAAAAATGTGAAGTAGTAAAGGGCGATGCCTTTGATGAACAATCATTAAAAACTTTACTTGAGGGTTCAGATGCTGCGATTTATCTAGTTGCTGTCATTAGAGAATTTCCGAAGGAGGGTATAACTAATGATAAATTGCAATTTAGAGGATCCGAACTCTTAGCTAAAATTTGCTCTGAAATGGGCATAAAAAGATTCTTGTTGATGAGTGCTCTAGGTGCCAATGCAAATCCTGATGCTTCAAATTATCAGAAAGCAAAGCATCTATCTGAACAATCATTAAAAAACACCAATTTGGATTGGACGGTTATTAGACCATCTTCATTATTTGGAAATCCGAGAGGGCAAAATAGGCCTGAGTTTTGTAAGGCTTTGAAAGAAGACATGTTAGAACTTATTCCAGGATTTCCATCAGCATTACCTTTTCCTGCTCCATCATTTCATGAAGGGCTAATCCCATTCGGATCAGGAGAATTTAGTTTTTCAATGATTCATGTAAAAAACGTGGCCGAGATTATCTTAAAAATACTAGAAGATAAGGATTCAATTGGTCAAACAATAGAACTAGGTGGAAATAAAGATTTTACTTGGGATGAAATTATAAAAGCTATAGCCAAAGCAAGTAATAAGAAAGTAATTATGGTTCCTGCTCCAGTGTCAGTTGTATTAATTGCTGCTAAATTCCTAGATTGGTGGAAAAAATTTCCAGTAACAAGAGATCAACTTAAAGATTTAATAAAGGGAAGTGTTTGTAATTCAGAAAAAATAATTAAAAAGTATGATATAGATCTTATTCCATTTAATCCAGAAAATTTATCTTATTTAGCGAGTTAGCATAATGAAAATTACTTTGAACCTTTTTTTAACAACTTTTGTGATTTTGAATGCTCAAAATTCTATTATTTCAGGATTTATTTCTGACTCCTCGTCTGGAGAGGCTTTAATAGGAGCTAATATATTTTTGCAAGAAACAGGGCAGGGAATGGCAACTGACATAAATGGATACTATATTATTCAAGATATAGTTCCAGGGAATTATACAATTGTGGTTTCTTATGTCGGTTATGATATGTTCAAGAAGCAAATAGCTCTTTCATCTGATGAGTCAAAAAAAATAGACATTAGTCTTATTGAGCAAGTTGTAGAATTATCTGAAGTCGAGGTTACAGCAGAAAAACTTCAAAGACGAAATAATATTCAACCAAGCAAAATAAATTTAAGCCCACGTATGATGAAAGCTGCACCAGCCTTAGCTGAGCCTGATCTATTTAGAACTATTCAAGCTCTTCCGGGTGTTTTGACAACATCTGAATATAGTACTGGATTAGTAATAAGAGGTGGGAACACAGATCAAAACCTGATAATGCTCGACGGTATTACTGTCTATAATCCCTCCCATTTAGGAGGAGTTTTTTCAAATTTTATTGTAGATGGTGTAAAGGAAGCGGAATTGATAAAAGGAGCCTATAATGCAGAGTATGGAGGTCGGCTGTCTGCTGTTTTAAATGTTATTAGTAGGGAGGGGAATGAAAATGAATTTAAGGGTAAAGTTAATTTATCTCTCTTGTCTGCTCAAACAACTCTTGAAGGTCCATTTTACAAAGGTGCATGGGTGCTTTCAGGCCGAAGAACCTATTTTGATCTTGTACTTCCAAAAGTATTGCCAGAAAATATAGCCACTAACATTCCTCCTTACTATTTCTATGATATTCAAAGCCATGTTTTTTCCGACATTACCCCTAAAGATAGAGTTTCATTAAGCTACTATTCTGGGATTGATGATATAATTTTTGATACATTTGGATTGGACGGCCGTTGGGGAAACAATACAATTAGTGGACATTACAGAAGAGTTTTTAATGAAAGATTAGTAGGTAATTTCTTGCTCGCAAATAGTCGTTTCTTTACCGAATTTGGGCTTGGAGGGGATTATGGATTGGTTAGTTTTAATGAAATTGATGATATTACTTTATCTGGTGACTTCTCATGGTTTAAATCTTCAAATTCAACCATAAAGTTTGGTTCGCAAATAAAGCGATTGGGATTTGAGTATACAAATAAATTTAACGACTCTACACAGTTTGAAATAAAAACAGATCCAATTGAATTTGCAAATTACATCAAGTTAAAATATGAACCAAATGATCTAATAATTATTGAACCAGGGTTGAGATTAAACTTCTATAATGTGTATCCTGATTCTATATATCCCGATTTTAGATTGGGATTAAAGTATATTCTAAATGAGGATAGGTACTTAAATTTATCGGTTGGTAACTATCATCAATTTATCAGCACCTTTCAAGATGACTTTAATCCACCAATACTCGATAACTGGATCGCTGCAGATACTTCAGTTAGTCCAGGAAAATCAATTCAATTTGTAATTGGTTATGAAGAGTATATAAGAAATACTTACAAAATCCAAATTGAAGGTTATTATAAGGATCTAAAAAATCTATTGACCTATGAAGAGACAAGATCAACAACAGATGCTGAAGTTTCAGATGAAAGTCTTTCAGATATCCTTACGCCCGCTAATGGGTATGCATATGGATTAGAATTATTTGGACAGAAAATGACAGGAAATTTAAGTGGATGGATAGCATATACTTATTCTGTATCAAGGAAAATAATGAATAGTATCTATGATGTAGGTGAGAATGAATACTATACAAATTGGGATAGGACTCATGCATTAAGTGTTCTAGGGAATTATCAAATAAACAAAAAGTGGGAAACCAATTGGCGTTTTTCCTTGCAATCTGGACAAGCATATACGCCCATAATTGGTTACTACGTGCAAAAGTTTCCTGAAAGTCCTGAAGAGGTTTTTCGAACTATTCCTGGAACCAGAAACTCAGGTAGATATGAGCCTTATAGTCGACTAGATATTGGTGCTGTATATCATGCTAAAATAGGAAAAACAAACGTAGATTTCTTTTTTCAAATTATTAACACCTTGAATAGAAGTAATACATTCAGGAAAATATATTCGCTAGGAAATCCTTATAATGGTTTGGATGATGATGACGATTGGGATAAGGAACTTCACGATTCAAATGGAAACGGGAAACCAGATCCTGGGGAAGTCAATGTTGATGAAAGCGATGAAGGAAAAATTAATGAGAGAAGTATTGGCCTATTTCCAATACTTCCAACTTTTGGTTTTACATGGGAGTTTTAAAAATGAAACAAAAATTAAGTAGTTTATTTTTATTTTTTAGTTTAATGTTTTTTTCTTGCGAATTTAATGATCAAAAAATTGAGTACCAGGAGAAATTAGTTGTTTTTGGGTCAATAGTTGCTAATTTGCCCATAACCGATACAGTCACTGTCTCAAAGTCTGCATCAATTTCTGAAGATATTCTTGCTCAAGATTTGTGGATAAATGATGCAGAGGTTTTTATGGTCAATGATTCAACTAAAGATACATTGCTTTTTAAAAATGTTGATTATGGAAAGTATTTTCCAATTGACGAACAATCCAACATTGATGAAATAACGAAATATGCAAGCTATATAATTGATCCAGGTGCAACTTACTCTTTGGTGGTAAATCATGACATTGGTTCTGTGATAGCAACAACTACGGTTCCAAATGAAATGAACATTTCATCTGCAGATTTGGGTGATTACAACTGCCCAGATGGACAAGTGTTAGCTACAAAAAATATTGATGTAAATAACTTTGAAAATCTATCATTTGAAGAGATGATTGAATTTTATCAAGATCCCAATCAATATGTAATTCAAAATAACATCAATGTTGACTCAGTAACTTATAGATTTGGTGATTGTTTCACGAGAAGTTTTGCAAGTTACCCAATGTTTGGAGTTGATTTTGAAGCAGATGTGCATCAGACTGTAAAAATTATATCTTTTGCATTAGAGGCAAATAAGAAAGGATTAGAACCTTTGGATTCATTAAGTAGCACAATATCTGCTGAAGGGGATCCCTTTTTTGATTTCAATTATAATAAAGTTAGAGATAGTGTTTTTGTTAATCTAATCTATGATACAACATTAGGTTTTAGAATATGGAAAGGACAATATCTTCGCGATGAAAATAGTAATCCATATAGGATTAACCCATGGCAATGGAACATTGAAACAGCTCCCTCTCCTATGATGTGGTTATACTTTGATTATTATGGTCTACATTTAGTCTCATTTATGTCAACCAGCGAATCCTATTTTAATTATTTTAGTGGTGATCCAGTGGGGCAAAACATTTACTTGCTTCCAAACTCAAATATTGAAGGAGGATTAGGTGTATTATATAGCTCATTCACATCATCTTTTTTAGTTTATATTAAAAAAGATGAATAAAAGTATCTAGATTTCCCAAAAATGAACTAATAGGCCACCATAATAGCCTGTTATCATTACACTAACAAATAGTATAGTTAAAAAAGCAAATAACAGAGTTTGCGCGCCCTGGTTACTCTTTTTGCTTAATGTAATAAAGATCCAGATTATGCAAATCATTAGAGTACCCCAGGTGGTAATGTTTGCAAAAATTTCATGAATTTCAAGACTCATTTGAGCTTCAATACATAAATCATTTATTTTATTTTTCATTGATTGACCAGATATTACTGTAGGAATTGTTGAAACTGCTGCAGGGATTAATGTCCATAAAGTTAAATTATCAGGAACTTTTTTAGGAATCAAAATAGTGAATAATTGGAAAACAAAAGATAAAACGATAAAGGCAATTGGGAAATGAACTAACGCAGGATGAAGTTCTAAAACCATAATCTACTTTGGGTTAGTTAAAAAATCTAAGAACATATTAGATTTACAGTAGCCCGTAGGAGAATCGAACTCCTGTTGCCAGGATGAAAACCTGGAGTCCTAACCACTAGACGAACGAGCCAAAATTACTATTTAAACAAAACTAGTTACCTCAGGAATTTATATTTTTTAAAACTTTAACTTCAAACATTTTTTTATTAATTTTTAAGAAGTAGCTTTATCTAAAATATTTAGCAATTCTCCTTTCTGATGTAATTCTATAGTGATATCAGCACCTCCAATTAATTCCCCTTTCACAAACAATTGTGGTATGGTTGGCCAGTTAGAATATTCACTTAAAGCTATTCTGATATTAGGGTTTTCCAAAACATTAATATCTTTATAATCTATACCATAATGATTTAATATTTGGACTACAGAATTTGAAAAACCGCACTGTGGCATATTCTTTGTCCCTTTCATATATAAAATAATTGCATTTGACTTAATATCATTGATTATTTTTTCTTTTAATTCCATATTTTCTCCTATAAAGATCTTATTATATAGCCTACTTGATTACAAGCTGTACATTGATATCGCTTTATTTTAAGCCTAAAAATATATGCAAAAATTTTTATTATTTTCCTTCTCTTTATTCTATGAATTCTGCTATTACAATCAACGCAAACTTCATAAATTGAATATTGACTTAAAAGATTTTGTCTCCATTTGAGTAAAATTAAAAATATTGCAAATACTATTAAACCTAATCCAAATAAATCTGAATTTTCTACGCCGTATAATAACGTTGTGAGAGTTACATAAAACGTAAGAAAAAGTTTAATTAGAAAGTCATAGATTTGAATATATGCATTTAAAATTGAATTTTTTATGCTGAAATCTTCAATTATTAAAAATATTCCAATAACAATCAAGGAAAAGATAAGAACTTCAAAATTATACTTTCTCCAAAATTTACCTTTTTTTGATTTTCTATTACTTTTTCTATTTTTCATCTCTATCTTATATGTAATTTATAAATATTATTTTTTTATTAAAACTCATCAAAGTAATTTCTTTAAAATGAAAATAATTTCTTGGAATGTTAATGGAATTAGAGCTGCTGTAAAAAAAGGTTTTTTAGAGTGGTTTAAAATCGAAAATCCAGACATACTTTGCATCCAGGAATCTAAAGCCAATGAGGATCAACTAAGTTCCGAGATATTAGAAAGTCATGGTTATTTTAATTATTGGCATTCAGGAATAAAAAAAGGTTACAGTGGGGTGGCAACTTTTTCAAAAGAAGAGCCATTATATGTTCAAAAAGGTCTTGGTCTTGAAAAGTTTGATAAAGAGGGAAGAGTTTTAATTTCTGAACATGAAAACTTTTTATTATATAATATATATTTCCCGAATGGCCAAAAAGATGATGTTAGATTAAACTATAAATTAGATTTTTATGATACCTTATTACCTATTATAAATGAACAAGTTGAATCAGGGAATAATGTCATTGTAACAGGAGATTGGAATACAGCTCACAAGCCTATCGATCTAGCAAGACCAGCACAAAATAAAAAAACATCTGGATTTATGCCTGTAGAACGTGAAAAAATTGATCAATATATTAAAAGTGGTTGGGTGGATACATTTCGATTATTTCATAACGAAGCGGAAAGATATTCATGGTGGAGTTACCGCTCAGGTGCCAGACCTAGAAATATTGGTTGGAGGATTGATTATTTTTTTATAAATCAAGATTTAGTAAACAATTGTATTGATGCAGATATTCATGATGAGGTGATGGGGTCAGACCATTGTCCAGTATCTCTAGAACTAGACTTTTAGTTATATCATTAAATCGATGGCTATAGCATCAGCAAACAAGAAACCACTTTGATTTAGTTTGATAAAACTTTTGTCAACAATTATAGCTGCTTCCCATTTTTATAGTACACTTTTTAGATTCTTTCTAAATTTTCGAGAATATACTTTTGGAATTCTATCAATTGAAATACCAGACGTAGTTCTAAGTCCAATACCAATAACTTCATTTGTTCTTTTTTTTTTTATTTATGGTTTCTAAAAAATGTATTGGTGATTTATGCGATTTTAACTTTTTTATGTATGAATCTATGGAATTTATATTTTGCCATCTTTTTGTTCCATCATAAATGTATGCAGATAGACCATAACCAACATAAGGTAGAATTTTCCAATAATTAAGATTATGCTGGCATTCATATCCTTTTTTTGAAAAGCTAGATATTTCATAAGGAATATAGTTGTTGTTTTTTAGCATATTATGAGCATATGAAAACCATTTACTTTTCTGTTCATCAGGAGGCATGGTTATCTTCTTCTCCTTTATTAACTTAAAAAGTTGAGTCCCTTTTTCTGAGGTCAGAGAATAGGCTGAAATATGGTCAGGTTTTAACTTAATAATTTCTTTTAAATCTCTAGACCATCTATTCCAACTTTGATTTGGAATAGAATACAGTAAATCGAAGTTGATACTTTTAAACCTAATATTTCATGCATTTTGAAAGGTATTAAATACTTCATTGGGACTATATGTCCTCGCTAGGAACCTTAAAGTGTCTGGGTTCAATGATTAAACGCCAATTGATAAATGGTTTATTCCAAGTTTTAAGAAATTTTTTAACTTTTTTTGTGAAGCTTCACCAGAATTAGCTTAAATGGCAAATTCTTTTACATTATTTAATTTATGTTTTTTATGGAGCGCATTGACTATCAAGTCAATATAATTGCTTTTTAGTAGGCTAGGTGTACCACCACCGATAAAAATGGTTTCTATTTCTAAATACTGTGTTTCAACTTGGCATCGCTCAATTTCTAAAATCAGTGCTTTAACAAATTCTGTGATTAAAGTTTCCTTGTGGCTGGTTGAGTAAAAATCACAATACATACATTTAAATTCACAAAAGGGAATGTGAATATATAATCCCGCAATCTTTTTTATTTTTTCATTCGATATTAAATTATTTTTTTAGTGATTTATCTTATTGGACTTGCCAAATTTATATCATGAAAATAGACATTAATATGGTAACTACTAGTAAAGATTATAAATTATGTCTTGAAATTCGAAGAAAAGTATTTGTTCAAGAACAAAACATAGATGAAAATCTTGAAAATGATGATCATATTATTGATGCTAGTTATATAATTGCATTTAATGAATTATTCCCTGTTGGGACTGCTAGGTATAGAAAAACCAATCTTGGAATTAAACTTGAAAGATTTGCTGTTTTAAAAGAATACCGATATTTAGGAGTTGGTAAATCGCTGCTAAAATATTTATTAAATAAATTAAGCAAAGAAAAAAAAATCTATCTTAATTCTCAAAAGAAAGTAGTTAATTTTTATGAAAAATCTGGCTTCAAAAAATTTGGTGAAATTTTTTATGAGGCAGGAGCTCCGCACTATAAGATGATATACATCAAATAAATAATTTAAATGCCAACTAAAATATATAAAAAAATAATCAGGTTAATTTCGCCTTATTGGTTAATACTAATCTTATCATCAATAGCAGCAATATTGTATGTTTTATTCAATAGCCTTTCCATATGGTTAACAGCTTCATTAATAAATAATATAATAATGGATTTTGATAAATTACTCATAACACATAAGGAATTGGTTGGGACTAAAATGGACCTTAATGCTCAATTAAAGTTTTGGACAAATCAATTTATCTTACGGGACACACCGAAAGGGACCTTAAAAATACTATGTTTATCAATCCTTTTTGTTTTTATAGTTAAAAATATTTTCCTTTACTTTAAGAATATGGGGTTGACCTTTATTCAATTTAGATTAATTACTAAGATAAGAAATGATATTTATGATCATTTCCATAAACTTACTTTGTCTTTCTTTGATCAGAAAAAAAGTGGTGAGCTAACATCAATTATGGTAAATGATGTAGCGAATATGAGAGTCGCCTTAGGTGCAAGCTTTCATAAATTGTTTGTTGAGCCAATTAATATAATAGTACTTATTACTATTTTATTTATTATAAATATAAAATTGGCACTTTATGCAGTTGCCATTATTCCATTTACATCTTTAATAATAATCTGGATAGGTAAAAGCATAAAAAGGAAATCAAGTAGAACGGCAAAAAAGATTGCAAGAATAATGAGCATTATCACTGAAAATCTTAATTCAGTCAAAATTGTTAAGGCATTTGGGACTGAAGATTACGAAAAAAGGCGTTTCTTAAATGAACAAAGTAACTATTATAAGCTAATATTTAACAGAGCAAGGCTTAGATTAATTACAACACCAATTACTGAAATAATCGGAGCTTCAATTGGAGTTCTATTATTATGGATTGGAGGAAGAGATGTATTAGTATTAAAAGTAATGAGTTCTGAAGATTTCATTCGATTCATTCTTATTTTATTTAGTATTCTAGGTCCAATAAGGCTTTTAGGTAATGTATCTGTAAATCTTCAGGCAGGGATAGCATCTGCTGAAAGGGTATTTGATATTTTAGCAACTAAACCACAGATTGTGGAAAGTAAAAATCCAATAAAAATTGAGAAAATAGATTCAAAAATAGAGTTTAAAAATGTTTCTTTTACTTATCATGAGGGTCCTCAAATATTATCAAATGTCTCTTTTTCAATTAAAAAGGGTGATCTTGTTGCAATTGTTGGACCTAGCGGAGCAGGTAAATCTACTATTGCAGATTTAATTCCAAGATTTTATGAAATTGATGAAGGTTCCATAAAAATTGATGGCTTTGATATTAAAGATTTATCTATGAACTCTTTGAGAAAGTTGATGGGGATTGTTAATCAAGACGTTAATCTATTTGATAATACAATTGAGTTTAATGTATCCTATGGAACGGTAAATTACACTCAAAATGATTTGATTAAAGCTACAAAAGCAGCAAATGCCTATGATTTCATAATGAAAAAAAATGATGGATTTCAAACAATTGTTGGTGAAAAAGGGGTGAAATTATCTGGTGGTCAAAAGCAACGAATCGCAATTGCCCGAGCAATTTTACGCAACCCGTCACTGTTATTGTTAGATGAAGCAACCTCAGCATTGGACTCAGAATCTGAAGCTAAAGTCCAACATGCCCTTAAAAATTTAATGATGAATAGAACTACTCTGGTTATTGCTCATAGGTTATCAACGATAAAAAAAGCAAATGAAATAATTGTCCTTGATAAAGGTGAGATTATTGAAACGGGTACACATGAACACTTAATTAATAAAAATGGAGCCTATAAAAAGTTTTATAATAATTTCATAAATAATTAAATATGAATAAAATTAGAATACTATTCGATAGTTATCATTTATACCATCTACCTCAATTTGACCCTTTAATTGATTTATTATCAGTAGATAATAGATTTCAACTATTTCATTCTACATGCTCAGAAAATAAAAAAGTGGAAATTGATTTATGTTTAAGGATTCTTAAATCGAGACCTGGTGACGTTATTTACTCTGACAATGAGATTGAAAGGGCAAAAAAAGTAAAAGAACTTAATCTCGATGTTTTTATTTGTGGATGGTCAAGGTACCCTATTCATCATTTTGTTAATGCCAAAACTATTGTTGGGATGATGTATCATGGCATAGGTGTAAAACCCTCATATTGGCTGGATAATTCAGATCGCCTGAATATACGTTTTGTAGAGGGAGAATATCGAGTTAATCAGCTTCGAGAGGAAGGAGTAAAAACGAAACTTGCTCTGACAGGTTTTACAAAGTTGGATCCACTATTTAATAATGATAATAAAAAAGTAAATGCGATAAGAGACTCCTTGAATTTAGACTCAACAAAAAAAACTATTTTATTTGCACCTACCTTCTATCCAAGTTCAATCGAAAAGTTTGGGATTCATTTTGGTGAATTAACAAAAAGTTTTAATGTGATTTTAAAGCCTCACATGTGGACATTTTTTCTAGATAATTTTTCAGAATACAATCTAAAACCACAAAGGGAATTAGTTTATAAATTAGCAGAAAAATTTGAGCATATAAAACTTTTAGAGCCTCAAGCTTACAACATTGTTCCATATTATCAAATATCAGATTTGTTACTAACGGAAGCGTCAAGTACAATTTATGAAATGATAGCTTTAAAAAAGCCGGTAGTTGTGAATCGATTTTTTAAGTTAAAGCTTTCTCATAAACTATTTAGATATCGTTTATTCAAAAAAAGGCTAAGCAAGGAGATGAGTAATGATATTTCAAATTTTTGTTTTGAAATGTACAGACCAGATGAAATCAGAAAGACTATAAGATTTGCCCTAGAAAATAATGATAAAAAGATACATACTCTTAAAAAATATCAGAAACAAATGCTCTATAAGCTAGATGGTCAATGTGCTGCAAGAGTAAGAGATGAAATCTTAAATATGTTATAATTTATGCGACTTTTATTTTTTATTACTAAACCATATTCAGTTCCTATTTTAAATCCAATAAATGATTATTGTGTAGAATATAATGGAATAAATATTGCATGGTTCAAGGCTGGAGCCGCAAAAAATCTTAAGATTAAGGGATTGACTCTAAAATCTGATGATGAGGTATTTAGCTACAATCCTGATGCAATTATTGTTCCAGGAAATGTTGTCCCTCATTATTGGCCGGGTGTAAAAGTTCAAATTTTTCATGGACTTTGCGAGGAGAAAAAGGGGCATTATGATATAACAGGTTTTTTTGATTTATATTGTACACCAGGTCCCTTAATTACTGAGAAATTTCAAGTTTTGCAAAAAAAATATAAGTCATTTTTGGTCAAGGAAACAGGTTGGCCAAAATTGGATAATCTTTTTAAAAAGTTAAATTCTTCAAAGAAAATAAAATCTGAAAAATCAAAAAAAGAAAAAAAAACTATATTATATGCGCCAACCTTTTCACGAAAATATAAATCATCAAGCTCTTTATTTAATGCAATAAAAAAAACTCAAAAATATAAATTTAATTGGCTAGTAAAATTTCATAATTTAGAGAAAGAATCAGTTGTCAAAAAGTATGAAACATTATCCTCTGATTATTTTAAAATTATTGAAGATGATAATATTTTAAATTTAATGGAATCAGCAGATATCTTGATAACAGATACCTCATCGGTTGCATATGAATACTTATTATTTAATCGACCAATAATCACTTACAAAGCTGAAACCAGATTTGAAAAAGGGATAAATATTTTACAGTCTGATGACTTAATTGGTGCTATAGTGCGATCAATAGAGGATCCAGATGAACTTAAACAATCAAGGGATGAAATATTAAATGACATTCACCCATATCAAGATGGTAAATCATCAAAGCGGCTAATAGAAACTATTTCTGATTTTATAAAAAATAAAGAATTTAAAAATTTGAAAAGAAAGTCTAGAAATTGGTATAGAAAAATGCAGATTAGGAGAATCGTCTCATCATGAGAATCCTATTCGAACTCCAACACCTATATTACCTTGCTCAGTTTGAATCTGTAATATGCAAGCTTAGAGATTATTATAACCATGATCTTTTTATTTCACTGAACCTGTCTGTTCCAAAGATTGAAAAAGACTTATTTTACAAAGAGGTTATGAGGTTAAAAATAGAATTAATTAAGGCCAATTTTGAACCTCAAAGAAAAAGAATTTTAAAAGAAATGAAGTTTGATTTGATATTTGTTGGAAATAAATCTTCAATTTTAGACATAAAAGCAAAAAATTCTTTTGTTGTTATGATCTATCATGGCATTGGTGTCAAATCTTCTTATTATAATGATTTGACGAAAAATATGGATTTGATTTGTGTTGAGTCAGTTGACAGAGAAACTATACTCAAAAAAATGAACTTTAATGCTGTTAATACGGGTTTTCCCAAGTTTGACTTACTTAGGAACAAAAAACCTAAAACAAAAAATGAATACTTACTATATGCACCTACATTTTTTCCATCATCATTACAAAATACAATTCCTTATTTAAGAACAATAGATCATTTTAATGTCTTAATAAAATTACATCATTTTTTTTGGACGAAAAAAAAATATATTAGTCATAAAAGTGCTTTAGAAAATGAAATTAAAAAGCTTAAAAATATCAAAATTGTTCCTTTTGAGTGTCATAATATTCTTGACCTTTTTCATCAGTCTAGTGTTTTAATTACTGATTTTTCATCGGCAATTTTTGAATATCTTGTCATGGATAATCCAATTGTCCAAACTAATTATTATTCTCTAAGACTGAAGTATAGGCTATTTCCTGCACTCTTTAAAAGAAGGATGGATCATGAACGGCAAAAACAAATTAATTTTTCTATTATTTGTAGAGAACCCCAAGAATTAAATGTCGTTATTAAGAAAGCATTAGATAATACAAAAAAACTATCAAGAGAAAGAAAAAATGCTCAAAAAAAATTTCTTGGCAAAGTAGATTTTAAATGTGCTGATAGAATTTTAGAGGCTATCACTAATTTTGGAATTTCAATTGGCGCTTAATTTTGATTTGGGTAATTTAATCAATACATGAAAGCATTTATATTAGCAGCAGGTGTTTCTCGTCGTCTATATCCCCACACATATTCGACTCCAAAGTGTTTACTTGAAGTAGGCGGAAAGGCAATCATTGATTATCAATTAGAAGCTTTGGAACATCTAGGAGTAAATCATGTAATCATGATAGTGGGTTATCATCGTGAGTTATTAATAGATTATGTTAAAAAAAAATTTTCGCAGATTAAATTTTCATTTGTTATAAATCATCATTATTTTGAAACCAATACAGCATACTCTGTTTTTTTAGGCAGGAGACAACTTTTAAAAAGTGACTTTTTATTAATGAATGCAGACGTTGTTTACCCTAAAAAATTATTAATCAAAATTTTTAATTCCTCCTTTAAAACTGCTCTGGCAGTTGATCACAAAACTTGTGGTCGAGAAGAGGTTAAAGTGATAGATGGCGGGAAAAATAAAATTGTTGCAATAGGTAAAGATCTTATAGAAAATCAATGTCTCGGTGAGTTTATTGGAGTTGCGAAGTTATCTAAAGATTTTAATAAATTATTTGTAAATTCAATCGAAAATCTTATCGATGCAGGAGGGAAAAATGATTATTTTGAGGCGGCTATACAGCCTATATTAAATACCACTGATGTAAACCATGTCGATATATCAAAGTACCCATGCCTTGAAATTGATTTTATCGATGATTTAATATGTGCTAGAAAATTATTTCATTGATTAATATTATTAAAACAAGGGGAATTAAAATTTATGAATTTATTAAAAAAAGAATTATCCGATCAGATTCCTATAGTCCAAAATGAAATTAAATCACTGATAGATCAAAAAGGCTCTGAAAAAATAAGTGAAGTAACAGTGGCTCAGGCTTATTCTGGCCTAAGGGGTATAAAGGCTTTTGTTTGTGATACATCCTCTGTATCAGCAGACCAAGGATTAATTATTCGAGGAATGCCTTTACTTGAAATAACTCATATTTCTCCAGAGGAGGTGTTTTTTTTACTTTTAACGAGCCGTCTGCCTGATGAAACTGAGATTAATGATTTAAAAAAAGAATTTTCAAAACATCTAAGTGTACCAGATTATGTCTGGAATGTTTTAAATGAAATGCCAAAAAACTCCCATCCAATGACAATGTTTAATACAGGTATTTTGGTAATGCAAGGTGAAAGTATTTTTAAAAAGAGATTCAACAAGGGAATGAAAAAATCTGAATATTGGGAAGCGGTGCTTGATGATGGTGTTCGACTACTTGCTAAATTACCTAGTTTAGGTGCTGGAATTTATAGGATGTGCTTTGAAAAAGGAGATCGTATTTCGCCAGATTCAAATCTTGATTGGTCTGGGAATTTTGTTAAAATGATAGGTTTGTCAGATGATAATGGTGACTTTCATAAATTAATGAAGTTATACTTAATGCTCCATTGCGATCATGAGGGTGGAAATGTAAGTGCTTTTGCTTCTCATACTGTTGCATCTGCTCTATCTGATCCGTATTATGCGGTATCCGCAGGTTTGAATGGTTTAGCTGGGCCTCTCCACGGACTTGCGAATCAAGAATGTCTTAAATTTGTATTAAGTATAAGAGATCACTTTAATGGTGTTCCTAATGCAGATGAGTTGAAAAAGTTTTGTTGGGATAGGTTAAATAGTGGAAGGGTAATTCCTGGATACGGGCATGCAGTTCTTCGGTGTCCTGATCCAAGGTTTACTGCGTTTGTTGAATTTGGACAGAAGCATATCAAAGAAGATAATGTTTTCGAAATTGTAGATAAATTATTTAAAATTGTCCCTGATGTTTTATTAGATCAAGGGAAAGCAAAAAATCCCTGGCCAAATGTTGATGCTGCTTCAGGGTCACTATTATATTATTATGGTTTAAAGGAATTTAACTTTTATACAGTTCTTTTTAGTATATCTAGAACAATGGGTATGATCTCTCAAATGGTTTGGGAAAGGGCACTAGGTATTCCAATAACAAGACCAAAATCAGTAACAACTGACTGGATTAAATCAACGGTTTAGATGTTACTAAAGTGGATAAAATATTCGCTTTTGTTAGGATTGATAAATGGGGTTTTAAACTCAAGTGATATATTTCAGTCTGTTCGCGTTTTTAACCCCAACAATGAAGAAATTACTTTAATTTCAAATATTGGGATACCACTTGATCACATTTCAGGCAAACCCGGAATATACCTTGATATAGTTGCTACAGAGGACCAAGTGATAGAATTAATTCACAAGGAAATTGATTTTGAGATTCTAGTACCAGATTTAACTAAATATTATCAAGAAAATAATAGACCGGAAACTAACCGAGATTTTCCGCTGGGTTCAATGCTAGGTAATTATACCTTGGATGAATTGAATGAAAGATTTGATATTTTGCTTGAACAATACCCAGAAATAATTTCAGAGAGATTTATTATTGGACAATCTCTTGAAGGAAATGATATTTGGGCATTTAAAGTTTCAGACAATCCTAATGAGAATGAAAACGAACCTGAACTACTTCTAACAGGCTTGATTCATGCACGTGAGCCTCTAAGCATGATGAATATCTTTTACTTTGTACAACTATTGGCAGAAAATTATGATTCAGATCCTGAATTAAATTATTTAGTTAATAATCGAGAAATGTGGTTTATACCAGTTTTGAATCCTGATGGATATATTTATAATGAATCAATAGAGCCAAGCGGTGGTGGAATGCATCGCAAGAATCGTAAGGACACGGGCTGTGGTAATGGCACTAGTAGAGGTGTTGACTTAAACCGTAATTTTGGTTTTGGTTGGGGCTCAGATGATATAGGTTCATCACCCGATCCATGTAGTGTCGTTTACAGAGGAGAATCAGCTTTTTCAGAGCCTGAAACTCAAATTGTTCGAGATTTTATTTTGGAACACGATTTTAAAATTATTCTTCATTACCATTCTTATTCCAATATTTACATACATCCTTTCGGTGATGGCACCGTTCCTGATGAACCAATATTAACTACTTTTCGAGAGATTGGAAATGAGATGGCTGAATACAATGGATATGCAGTAGGTACTGGTTTAGCAACGATTGGATACACAGTAAATGGTGATGCAGTAGATTGGACCTTTGGAGATCAGAATATAATTACCTATGTTCCAGAGATTGGTACACAAGCACAAGGGTTCTGGCCACCAGAAAACCAGGTTATTGATCTTTGTGAGGATCAAGTCCATTCAAATAAAGTAGTTTCGTTTGTTGCAGGTTGTGATTTGATAATTTATGAACATCAAATTGATCAAGATATAATTAATGGAGGTGATGAATTTGATATTGAAATTACAATCCAAAATCGAGGACTAGCTAATTCAGGGAATGAAGTTTTAGTAACTATCCAACCTTTAGATAATATGACCTCAACAGATATTGAAACCTTTTTAATAAGTGAAATTGATTCTAGAGATTCAGATAGCTTTTCTGTCACATGCAGTATTTCAAATAGTGCAATGGATGGTTTTTATTCGGGGCTAATTATTTCTATTGAAAATGAAAACTCATACAGTAGGAATGACACGATTAAATTTATCATAGGTACCCCAGAAATATTATTTTATGATGGATTCGAACAGGGGGACAACAATTGGAATTTAAATGGAGATTGGGGATTGACTGAAGATGCACAAACCGGTATTTATGCACTTACAGATAGTCCAGAGGGTGATTATCAAGAAGCTCAAACCACTATTGCAGAGATGACTTTTGATTTAGATCTTTCCTTGATTGCAATACCTAAAATATCTTTTCAAGCAAAGTGGGATATCGAACCCAATTATGACTTTGTACGAATTCAAGTTAATACGATTGATGAGGGGTGGATAAGTTTGGTAGGTAATTACACAAGTCCAGGAACTGGTCAGACAGCACAACCTTTTGGAGAGCCTGGATATGACGGATTTCAGGAATCCTGGGTAGAAGAAACTATTTTATTGGATCAAATTGGAAATGTTCAAATCACAAGTTTACGGTTCATTCAAACATCTGATAATTTTGTTGAGGGCGATGGTTTTGCATTTGATGATTTTACAATTACAGGGTTTCCAAATGGTATGATGGGTGATTTTAATTTAGATTCATCTGTGGACATTTTTGACCTACTCGGGATTGCAGATGTTTTAATTTTTGGGGAAGATCCATCTAATAGTCAACTTTTTTTATGCGATTTAGATGGAAGTGGAACATTAGATATCATGGATATGATATTACTGTCTAATATGATAATGGGATTTTAAATGTGAGAGTACCTCTTTTAATTTTTATCTTTTTAAATCTTTTATCTTCTCAAAAATATGACTCGCTTTTTATTGAAGCTGGTAATCGAGGGTATTATTATAAAGTATGGGTTTATTTTGATAAAAAAGTTGAAGAAAAATATATTTCGCTTTCAAGCAAAAATCTGAACCGAAGAGTTAAAAATAATTCAAATTTTAAAAATAATTGGTATGATCAAAAAATTTCAGAAAAGTATAAAAAGGAGCTTAGGAGATTAGGATTTCAAATTGAGAATGAGAGTAGATGGTTAAATGCTGTAACTCTAAAGTGCTCTAAGTCAGATTTATCAAAAATATCAAACCTGTTCTTTGTGAAGAAAATTAAACCCGTAATATTGAGAAAAAAGCAGCGTCTAAAATATGAACAAATTGCATCTTACAATAGCGAACGAGATATTAATTATGGCGGTTCTGAGGCACAAATGAATCAAATAAATTGTATAGCTGCACATGAATCAGGATTTTATGGTCAAGGCGTTAGAGTGTTATATATCGATACAGGATATGATTTGACACACGAGGCGTTTGATTCATTAAATCTTGTATACCAATATGATTTTATAAATGATGATTTAAATACGACAAATGAAACAGATGAAGAAATAGCAAATAGTCAAGATAATCATGGTACATTGTGCTTAAGTGTTCTGGGTGGTTTTAAAGATGGATCTTTAATAGGTCCAGCCTATAAATCTGAGTTTTTATTAGCTAAAACAGAAATTGTAGCTGAGGAAATCCAAGCTGAAGAAGATAATTTTGTAGCAGCTTTAGAATGGGGAGAGCAAAATGGAGCAGATATTGCAGTCTCATCTTTGGGCTATTCTGATTGGTATGAGTACGAAAATATGGATGGAAATACAGCTGTAACTACCATTGCTGTTGATATTGCCGCTAGCTTAGGTGTTTTGTGTGTTAATTCTGCGGGTAATAGTGGTAATTCTCAATGGAATTATATAACCGCTCCCGCTGATGCAGACTCAGTTATTTCAGTAGGAGCAGTTGATTTGGATGGGAATCTTGCATCATTTAGCTCTAAGGGCCCGACTTATGATGGAAGGTTAAAGCCTGAGGTTTGTGCTCTGGGAATTAATACATACTGCGTTAGATCCAATACTTTATCTGATTACAGAACGGCTAGTGGGACTTCTTTGTCTTCTCCATTAGTTGGTGGTGCAGCTGCAGTAATTCTATCTGCAAATTTCAATTTAACTGCCATGCAAATTAGAGAAATTTTGATGAATACAGGTTCAAATTCAGCAGACCCAGATACAAGTTTGGGTTATGGGGTTATAAATGTGGTAGATGCTATAAATTATTCCTATGAAATGAAATTAGATGAAAAAATAACGACTGTAGAGGATTTTACAATTTCAGGAATATACCCAAATCCCTTTAATCCTCACTTAAATATTCAATTAACAAATGTTAAAGGGAGAAATGTTAAAATTGTTGTTCACGATATAAATGGTCGTTTGATAGAAAATTTATATCAAGGCAAAGCTTTGTCCTTTAATCTCAATATTAAGTGGTCCCCAAAAGATATTCCATCAGGTTTATATCTAATAAGTGCTTCCTCTGGGAATCATAAAAAAGTACAAAAGGCTATGTATTTAAAATAATACTAGAGAAGTATTACTTGCTTTGGGCATAATAAATGTTCAAATTAAATCTCGCCTAAAACAAATCATATGTTTAGAAATCAAAAAATTTTAGTTTTAGTTACTGTTTTATTATCCAGTTTCTTTTCCATAAATGCTTCTTTAATCGATAAAGATAGCATTTCTGTGGTTGATTTGAGCGTTTATGATGGACATGGGTCCATACTACTAACTTGGTCATTTCCTGATTCAATCACTTCTAATCATATATATGTCTTCTCAAAAGGTATAGATGATTTGGATTTTAAATTAATCTATGAATCAAATGTTGATGAAAAAAGATTTTTAGATATAAACTGTAATCCTGACTTATTATCCTTTTATAAAATTAACATTGAAGATATTTTTGGAAATGTTTTCACTAGTGATTTAGCTACTCCTGCATTTGGTTCCTGTAAAAAGATAAAAGATAGTTTAAAAATTGACGAATTAGATATTAAACTATTTGCGTTGAATGAAATTTTAAATTTATCAGATGAAAGTCATTTTGATGAAAAATTTACACAACTTATAGAGCTGTTAAGGCCTGATTATGTAAACATGAATATATGGTTAGAAAAATACCCATTAGATTTTCTTCAAAACTCAGATAGAGAGATTGAAATATTACATTCAGTAATCAATGAGGATTCTTGGATAGACATCCTGATTAATAAACAGCCTATCATAAGCAACTATTTTAAATTGACTCCTGATGAGTGGGTTGAAGAGTGTTTATTAATTGTAAAAGAGATAAAGAATAATTGGAATATTTTATATTCAAAATATAGTGCAGCTGTAGACTTTTACCATTCTATTGATCCTGTTAAAATTGTAAGTATGAACGTTTCGAATGGAATGGACAAAGCATTGAACCTTTATGTGTTTGACAAGTCAAGATTTGAGATGAGTGACTTCTATATTTTGTCAGGAAATCAATTTATCAACCTTACAAGTTTTCAAATTTCTGATCAAAATACAATTTCAATTTCAATTCCCAATCATTGGGAGAAAGTAAGTCTAATGACGGATGATTCAATAGTTCAAGAATGCTTCACGTTCATTGATTTATCTTTATCCTATACTCTTAAAAATGAAATAGTTTCCTTTGATTCAACAATATTATTTAATGTTTCTGCCAATAAATCATCTATAATGTTAAATGAAATTTTATGGAATAATGATTCCAGAAAATTAATCTTAGAATTAGCAGGTAAAACTTCAATGGATACGCTTTATTCAATTTATATTAATAATGAGCCGATCTGGAAAGTTGATGGGTTCAATAACTACGATATGCAATTTTTAGATTCCTCATTTATGATTGATGAAAGTTTGGTATTGCCACTTACTCTTTCATTGAACCGTTTTTCTTATCAAAAAAATGAAATAATGGAATATATAATCCTTGATACTTCCGCAATTGTTAAAAGTCGAGAGAATGATTTTGGGATATGGTCTGATTCAAAGATATTATCATTTGGTACAAGTAATAAAGAAATTATAAGCTCAATTGATAAATCTGTCATACCTGAATATTTCATATTATATCAAAACTACCCAAACCCTTTCAATGGCGTAACCCAGATAACATTCGATTTACTAGAAGATGCGAATGTATCCTTACATGTTACCGATGCTAAAGGTAGAGTTCATGAAAAGTTTTTAGAAAATAACTTTATTTATTCTGGTAATTATAGTTTTATCTGGGATGGTGAAAAAAAGTCAACTGGGATTTACTTTTTTACTTTACATGTGATGGTTAATGGACAGCCTCCAGCGGTAATGAGTAGAAAAATGATTTATCTAAAATAAATAATCCATTTTATTTTTTATGAACTATGTTTATCGTAGTTTTAGATAAATATGATCAATATCAAATTAATCGTTAGCTGTCTTTTTTTTAAAATATTTATGACTGGGTGTGCGTCTCATCCAGCTGTTCTACCTGAAACACCCAAAAAAGGGGAAATTAGTAGAGGATTTTCATTTGCAATTGAGAATATCGTTCCTACTATGTGGTGGCGATACGGTTTAGGTAAATATTCAGATGTGGGATTACGTTTGGGGATTCCAATTTCTGGTAGCGGAATAGATTTTAATCGAATATTATATAAAAAAGATCAAAAATGGGAAGTTATAAATCTCGCCTATAATTTTACTCAAAATAAGAGTTTTGATCTTACTTATTATAGATTTCGAGGTGTCAAAAGAGAAGAAATTTATAATCCTTTATTAATCAAATGGTCAGGGTACCGTTTAATGTATATACCAAAAGGTATAAGTGGAGGAACTAGTGTGAGGTTTGGATACTTATTAGGTCAAAGAATAAGCAGAAGATGGGGGTATGAACTTGGTTATTTTCATGATTTTAGATCCATGCCTTTATCTAAGGTTATAGGAGGATCTGATACAAAAGGAGGCTGGGATCCTAAGGATGAATCAGTATTAGATGAGTATGGAGATGCCTATGTTAATTATCCTCATAAATATCAAGGATTACCATCAGAATATTCTCGTGCAACGGGACTTTCCTTTCAAATTTTTATGTATTTAGGAAAGATTTAGTTGTTAATTTTACTTAATTATGCCTAAGTCTGAATTTTGGTTTAAGCTGATAGCTAACGATAAAATAAAATGTAAAAACTATATTAATGAAAATTTAAATACTAAAAACTTAGTTTCAATTTGTAATGATTTAATCTGTTTTAGTGTTCTGACAAGAAAAAAATCTAATTCAGTTTATCATCCAGTTATAATTATAAATGTTATTAAGAACTTAATTGGAGATGATAGAGAACAACCATCCAAGATTTTGATTAATTTTTTTATAGATTTTATATTGAACTATAAAATTAGAGAAAGTGATGATTATCTTTTAAGTGAGGTTTTGAAGAGTGGTATCGGCGTTACTGCATTCGCAGGTGATTTAGAAGATATATACCAAAAAGGAGATTGGACTGAAGCTGAAAAAATAGCTGCAAAATTCTTCCTATTGTCTGATAAAACTAGAGCAACAATGGATATATTATGTGAAATGGCTCTGCAGGATATTCCAAAAAATGGCTTATTTGTTTTCCATCTTTTGAGAGCATATGAATTTCAGAAAATGGTAAAGAAAAATTGGGACTTTACACGATGTTTAATGTTAGAAATAAGTAAAAATAAATTACCCAAACCACATAAGTTTTCAGATAAAACTCCAAAAAATATTGGAGAAAAATCCTTTTTAAATATTGATTTAGCCTTATACAGCGCAATGACCCGAATTTGGAATGGGGATTATGTTAGATTAAAAGGCTATCAAAGAGAGATCAGCCACTGGATTAATAATCATGACCAAAACAATGTAATATCCAATAGACTAAAGCTGGCTGATTGGTTATTTAAAGTAGAGAGAGATAAATATATAAGATTTGCAGAAAAAATAATTCTTGATAAGAGCAAGCAAGAGATTGAAAAACTAAGACAATTAGTTCTCATTGACTCAGTTAGAGCAATTTTAAAATATAAAGATGCAAAAATAATAGAATTATTGAAAATGAGACTTTCTAAATGAGTAAAGAAGAAAAATTTAAAATTGAAGAGTTGTTTCATAAAGGGCTAAGGGAATATGAATTAATGGACTATTTTGAAGCCCATGAAATTTGGGAAGAGCTTTGGTCTGATTACTATTTAGAGGATAGGAAGTTTATACAGGCCTTAATTCAGTTATCTGTTAGTTTTGTTCACATTGGGAATGGTAATCTCATAGGGGCAAAAAATTTATTAAAGAAATCGAAAAATAAATTTTTAGAATTTTCTGGAACTCACCGAGGCATTAATATTAAAAAATTAATAAAACAAATTGAAATGGTCGCTTTAGATTATGAGAATTTAGAAAATACTGATAATTTTGAGTGGGACTTGGTGCCCAAATTAGATTAATTATGGTTGAGATTTTACTATTTATAAAAGATTTTGAATTTGGATCAAAAGTATCCTCTAGCTGTGTGAATCAGGATAAAAATGTGGAATTTAGCGATGAAAATTCAAAGCCAGATTCTTTTCCAAAATCGGTTAAAATGGCGATTGTTGATATGGATGAAGAAGTGTTTGCCTCCATTGGGCTAGTTGCAGAACTAAAAAGGCTAAACATAGCTGTGATTGGGACTAAAAAAAGAATCTCAAATAAGGAACAATCAAAAATAAAGTCGGTTGGTTGTGATATGCTATTGCCAAAATCAAGCTTGGTGAAAAACATACCTAGTTTGATAGATCAGCTATTATAGAACATTAATTCTCTTATAAACAAAAACCTTTTGGGCCCTATTCTTTTTGTTCATTTTCAATTTAGAGGCTAACTTTGCGTTTTACTAATTAAACATTTTAATATATATGAGTCATCCAGTTTTAACAAAAAAATACCACTTTTGCGCATCCCACAAGTATGGAAATTCCTTTTGGAGTGATGAGAAAAATTATCAAGTCTTTGGTAAGGACTATGATACTCATGGACACAATTATGTATTAGAAGTTTCGTTAACTGGAAAAGTAAATCCTGATACGGGATGGTTAACTGATCTTCAAAAATTAAATAAACTTGTAAAAGAAAAAGTGACTGG
Organism: uncultured Fidelibacterota bacterium; assembly: GCA_902611135.1. Lineage (GTDB taxonomy): Bacteria > Fidelibacterota > Marinisomatia > Marinisomatales > UBA1611. The sequence goes on from CACLYL010000002.1 coordinate 32,973, forward strand.
TGTTTTAGATCACTCTCAAATTGAATTGAAGGTTCCTTGGTTTAAAGACAAGCAACCTTCATCTGAAGAAATTGTTGTTTGGATATGGGGGCAACTCGAACCGAATATTGCCGAAGGTAAACTTTATAAAATTAGATTAGTAGAAACTCATTCTATCTACACAGATTATTATGGTCCTGATCGATAAAATGAAATTAAAGGATCAATTATATATTGTATTGGTTGGTATTTTCATTGCTTCCCTCATAACCTGTAATTTAATTGCGAACAAGTTTGTCACGGTTGATCTTGGTTTTAAAGTTTTCATCGTTTCAGCCGGCATATTACCATATCCTTTGACATTTTTGGTAACGGATTTGATTTCTGAAATATACGGCCAAAAAAGAGCAACCCTGGTCGTTTTTTCTGGTTTTATTGCTTCTATGTTTGTTTTACTATTTTTATGGTTAGGTGGTCAATTTAATGCTATTCCAAGTTCTATAGTTGGTGATGAAACATATAATAGTGTTTTCCAAAATGCATGGAGAATTATAGCAGCATCTATGATCGCATATTTATTTGCCCAGTTTGTTGATGTAAGAATTTTTCATTTTTGGAAAAAGTTAACAAATGGAAAACATCTCTGGCTTAGAAATAATGGTTCCACGGTTGCATCACAGCTCATTGATACGACACTAGTGGTGTGTATTCTTTTTCTAGGAGTTTGGAATGGAGATCAAATTTTTCAAGCTATAATAGATGGTTGGCTTTTCAAAATGCTAATGGCGTTTGTTGATACTCCCATCATATATGGCATAGTCTACCTTTTAAAGGGGAAAATTGATATTGCAAAGGTTTAAAATTTAAAATATGGAAAATAAGTTAGAAGAAATTACAAAAGAGTTAATTACAGAAATTGGTGAGGATCCCAATAGAGAAGGTTTACTTAAGACCCCTAAAAGGGTTGCAAAAGCATGGCAATTTTTCTCAAGAGGGTATAACCAAAAAATTGATGATGTTATAAACGAGGCTATATTTAATGAGGATGCAGAAGATATGGTTATTGTCAGAGATATTGAATTTTTTTCTCTTTGTGAACATCATCTAATACCATTTTTTGGTAAAGCACATGTTGGCTATATACCTAATGGAAAAGTAATTGGACTTTCAAAAATTCCTCGGCTAATTGATATGTATGCTCGCAGGCTCCAAGTTCAGGAACGTTTAACACATCAAGTTGCTAATTCAATTAAATATGCATTAAATCCCAAAGGTGTGGCAGTTGTTATGGAAGGTCGACATATGTGCATGCAGATGAGAGGAGTAGAAAAACAAAATAGTTTTACTTCAACTAGTGCAATGTTTGGACAATTTAAAAAATCTGCCGAAACACGCTCAGAATTTTTGGATATTATCAGTAGAGGCAAAATTTAATATTGAAGTTTGATCTTTCAATTATAGGAGGTGGCCCGGGAGGATATTACGCAGCAATTAGAGCTTCCCAATTCGGCAAAAAAGTATGTTTAATAGATAAAGACAATCTAGGAGGAATTTGTTTAAATTGGGGGTGCATACCAACTAAAACGTTGCTAAAAAATGCAGAAGTTTATAGTTACATAAAAAATTCGAGAAAATATGGAATTAATGTTGAGAAAATCTCTTTAAACATTATAAAAAATATTAAGCGTAGTAGGGAAGTATCCAAAAGGCTTAGTAAGGGCATAGAGTATTTGATAAAAAAAAATAATATCTTTCATATGAAAGGAAATGCCAGTTTGAAAAATAAAAATGAAATTATGGTTAATTCAAACGATAATTTGAATCTAATTGAGTCTGACTACATTATATTAGCAACTGGAGCAAGACCAAAAACGTTCCCAAGCTTTAATATGGACAATAAAAGGATAATAAGTTCAAAAGAAGCGATGTTGTTAGAGAAAATACCGAAAAAAATTGTAATAATTGGCTCTGGAGCAATAGGCTGTGAATTTTCTTATTATTTTAATGAATTCGGTGCAGAGGTTCATTTGATTGAATCGGAGGATAAAATTTTACCACTTGAAGATTTAGATGTTTCAAAAGAACTAGAAAAAAACTTTATAAAATCTGGCATTCAAATCCATAAAAGTAGCAAAGTATCAAAAATTAATAGTTCGAAGTCAGAGGTAAAGGTAACGTACTTAGAAGATTCAAATCAGAAAGTTCTAAAAGGTGATTATGCTTTAGTGGCTGTTGGCGTAACGGGTAATGTTGAAAACATAGGTTTAGAGGAACTTGGGATAAAAGTTGCAAATGGAGCCGTAAAAGTAAATGAATATAACCAAACAAATATTGAAAATATTTATGCTATTGGTGATGTAAGTGGTCCACCATGGTTAGCTCACGTTGCCTCAGCTCAAGGGAATTTAGCGGTAGAGCATGCTTTTGAAAAGGGCGCTAGACCAGTAGATTATTTAAATATTCCTGGATGTACATATTGCCAGCCTCAAGTAGCTTCAATTGGTCTAACAGAAAAAGAAGCATTAAGAATAGGACATGAGGTTAAAATTGGGAAATATTCATTTATGGCTAATGGAAAAGCATTAGCCGTTGGACATAATGAAGGGTTTGTTAAACTTATATTTGATCAAAAATATGGAGAATTAATTGGTGCTCATATAATAGGCCAAAATGCAACAGAACTAATTGCTGAATTGAGTATAGCTAAATCATTAGAAACTACCTGGGAGCAGCTAGCCTTTGGTATACATCCTCACCCGACCTTTTCAGAGGGTATCATGGAAGCAGCTATGGATGCATATGGAATATGCATTCATCAATAATGAACAATTTTAAAAATAATATTGAGGTGATGGATTTAGGGCAGAGCTCATATGAAAAAGTCTGGGATTTACAGAAAAAAATGCAAAGTCAAAGGATTAATTCTAGAATTGATGATACATTAATCTTCGTCGAACATGAGCCAGTGTATACTTTAGGAAAAAATGCAAATAAAAATCATGTTTTGCAAAATATAGATCCAGATATAAAGATATATCAAATTGAACGTGGGGGTGATGTCACCTATCATGGCCCAGGTCAATTGGTCGTTTATCCGATAATTGATTTAAGTAATTACAAAAAAAGTATAAGCTGGTATATGCGTGCTATAGAGCAAGTCAGTATAGATACATTGTCTGAATATGATATAAAAGCTGTGAGGAATCTTGATTTGACAGGTGTTTGGGTTGAAGATGAAAAAATAGCAGCGCAAGGAGTAAAGATTAGTCGATGGGTTACAATGCATGGTTTTTCAATTAATGTTAATACAAATCTTGAGCACTATAATAGTATAATTCCTTGTGGGATTTTTGATAGAGGTGTGACATCGATGTCTAAATTATTAGGTAGAGATGTTAATATTGATAGATTGAAAATGGTTGTTCAGAAACATTTTAATAGTAATTTAAACAAAAACGATTATCCTAATTAATGCTTCAAGGATTTACAAAAAAAAACCTTATTGATGCCTTTTCTATAATGTATAGTTCAAGAAGATTAGATGAGAAAATGCTTAACTTACTAAAACAAGGAAGAAGCTTCTTTCACATGGGGGCATCTGGTCATGAAGCATCTCAAGTAGCAGCAGCATATGAAATGCAACCAAGTTATGATTGGTCTTATCCTTATTATAGAGACGCTGCTTTTTGTTTGAAATTAGGAATGACTGTTAGAGAGCAATTATTGAGTTATTTATCAAAAAGGGATAATGGAAATAATGGTAGGCAAATGCCCCATCATTATAATCATCGAGAGTTAAGAATTGTTAGCCAATCAAGCGCAACAGGGACACAATTCTTGCAAGCGGTAGGGTGTGCAATGTCTAGAAAATTAGAAAATAATGATGAGATTGTTTATGTTTCTGCTGGAGAGGGAACTACTAGTCAAGGCGATTTTCATGAAGCATTAAATTGGGCAAGTAACTTGAGAGCGCCAGTTATTTTTCATATTCAAGATAATGAGTATGCCATATCTACTCACAAATCAGTACAAAATGCTGATTCAGTTTATTCGATATCCTCTGGTTACAGAAACCTATCAAGGTACAACGTGGATGGTGTAGATTTTTTTGAAACAAATTTAGCCTTTAGAGAGGCAATTAAAAGAGCGCGAAGAGGAAGAGGACCCTCATTAATTGTCTCTAATGTGGTAAGGTTACTGCCTCATTCTAGCTCAGATGATCAAAGGAAATATCGTACTGAAAGGGAGTTGTTAGAAGATCAGGAAAGAGATCCTTTGGTTGTCTTTAAAAGAGACGTAATTAAAAATAAAATAATAAAAGAAAGTGAATTCAAAAAAATTGAAATGGAGATTAAAAAATCCATTGAAAAAGATGTGGAATGGTCTCTTTCTCAAGAGGATCCAAACCCAAATAATGCTCACCGATATGTTTATTCTCCTACATCAATAGAAGTTGAGACTGCCAAAAATCCCATCTCACAAGATAAGGTAGTGATGGTAGATGCCATTAACCATGCTCTCAATGAAGAGATGGACTTAAACTCAAAGATGATCATCTATGGCCAAGATATTGCTGATCCGAAAGGTGGCGTATTTACAGCGACTAAGGGACTATCTTCAAAATACGGCAAAGATAGAGTTTTCAACTCTCCATTAGCAGAATCCTCCATTATAGGGACTGCTATAGGTCTTGCAGTTACAGGTTATAAACCAGTTGTTGAAATTCAGTTTGCAGATTACATATGGACTTCAATGATGCAAATAAGAAATGAAGTGGTTACTATGAGATATAGATCAAATAACTTATGGGAATGTCCACTAATCATAAGAGCACCTGTGGGAGGATATATAAATGGTGGTATTTACCATAGCCAATCTATTGATGGTTACTTTATGCATATGCCTGGAATTTTAATTGCTTATCCATCAAATGCTTCAGATGCAAAGGGATTATTGAAGATGGCATGTAGGCTAAAAGATCCGGTCATTTTTATGGAGCATAAAGGACTTTATCGACAAGGGTATGCCGCTTCATTAGAGCCCGATAGTGATTATCTTTTACCATTTGGGAAAGGGAATATAATTACAAGCGGAGATGAACTAACTATTGTTTCATGGGGAGCGATGGTTCAAAAAACAATTGAAGCTATTAAATCATTAGGTTTAGATGAAGGACAAATTGAATTAGTAGACCCAAGGACTCTAAATCCACTTGATCTAGATTTAATTAAAAGTTCAGTAAGAAAGACAGGCAAGGTTTTGATAATTCATGAGGATAATATTACTTGTGGACCTGGTGCTGAATTATCAGCCTTAATTACAGAGCAATGTTTTGAATTTTTAGATGCTCCGGTAAATCGTATTGGATCTAAAAATTCACCAGTCCCATTTCATAAAATATTAGAACAAGAAATACTTCCTCAAATAGATACAATTTCATCAAAAATTAAAGAGTTAATGGAGTACTAAATGATTACTGAAATTGTGATGCCAAAAATGGGTGAATCTTTAAATGAGGGGACTATTTTAGAGTGGAGAAAGAAAGTTGGAGATACTATTATACTTGATGAGATACTTCTAGAGATTGGCACAGATAAGGTTGATTCAGAAATACCATCTCCATGCGAAGGTGTCATTGTAGAAATTCTAGCCAAGCCAAATGATGTAATTGAGGTAGGAAAGGTTATTGCAAAAATTGATTCTGAAAAGAAAGTAAATAACAAACAAGCAAAAGATAAAAAATTAATTGATACCTTAAAGTTAGATGATTTATCAAAAGATAAAAGAAATAGGTCAGATAAATCAAACGTAGTATTGAATGAAAAAAATAAGTCTTATTCGCCAGTTGTAATGAAAATTTTATCTGAGAATAATATATCTTTAAATCAATTAGAGAATATTAATGGTACTGGCAGAGCAGGTAGGATAACTAAAAAGGATATGCTTCAGTTTATTGAGAATATGAATAATAAAAAAGTTAAAGAAAAAACTGTATCCTCAATAAAAATTAATAAAAGTGAAGGTACTCCTGAACATGATATTAAAAGTAAAACAGAGACAATCAGGACTGTTTCACCAGGCAAAGTCCAAGAGTTGAGCCATATGAGAAAGGCAATTTCAAATCATATGATGAAAAGTATTAGCACCTCAGCTCACGTTTATTTAATGACAGAGATTGATGTTACAGGAATAGTTAATTTTGTAAAAGCTAATCAGAATTCTTTTTATGAAAAAGAAAACTTTACTCTAACTTATACCCCATTTATTCTGATGAGTACAATTAAAGCCCTTAAAATTCACCCCTTGGTTAATGCATCTTTAATCAACGATTCTATACACTATCATAAGCAAATAAATATTGGGTTAGCAGTATCTATTGAGGATGGTCTAATGGTTCCAACAATTTTTAATTGTGAGGAAAAAAACTTCCTTGGTCTCTGTCGCTCAGTTAATGAGATAGCAAATAGAACTAGATTAAACGAGATAACTCCAGATGAATTGGGTGGATCAACTTTTAGCATTACTAATTTTGGAGTTTTTGGGATAATGGCTGGAACTCCAATTATTAACCAACCTAATGTTGGGATATTAGGAATTGGATCTATAAAAAAAGCACCAGTAGTGATTGAATCCTCCAAAGGAGAGGATGCAATTGCCATTAGAAATATTTTGGTTGCATCTCTTGGTTTTGATCATAGATTAATTGATGGAGCTGGTGGATCTAATTTCCTCAAAGAAATAAAGAAAAATATAGAGAGCATGAATTTAAAGGATTTAGTATAATGCCAGTAGATAATGTTTTAAAATTATATTCTAAAACTATAGAGTCTAAATTTTTACACTATGGTTTTTGGAATGATCCTCGGAAAATAAAATTAGAAGATTTTTCTTTGAATGAAATAAAAAATGCTCAGAAGAGATACATTCAAAATTTAACATCTTATATACCAAATGAAGTAAAACTAATATTAGATGTTGGATGTGGTATTGGAGGGAATGCTCTGTTTTTAATTAACCAAGGGTACAATGTCGAAACATTATCTCCTGATGATTATCAAAAAATGGTAATTGAAGATACTTTTAATGGCTCCGTTCCTTTCTATCATACAAAGTTTGAGAGTTTTAATTCAAATAAACAATACGATCTTATTTTACAAAGTGAGAGTGCTTGCTACATTAAAATTAACAAAGGATTTAAAAAAGCTTTTGAAATTATTAAACCTGGTGGCTATCTATTAGCATCTGACTATTTTGTATACAATGATGATAATTCCGAGAGCCCTCATTTAAAAGCATCTCATAAATTAGATAATTATCTATCCAGTGCAGCAAAAAATGGATTTGAAGTTATTAGCAAATTTGATCAAACTGAACACACTATGCCGACCTTAGATTATGCGAAATATTTTCTGGATCGATTTATAAATCCAATCTTAGAATATGGGAAATATTCTGCTAGCAAAAATTTCCCAAAACTATTTTATCTGGTTAATAAGAGCATAGCCAATAAAATTGAAGCCAAAAAAAGACAACTAGAGCTCATCGATAGTATTGAGTTTAAAAGGTACAGAAAGTATATGATATATTTATTCAAGAAAAAACATGTCTGAATCTCTCACTAAAATATATAAACCAAGGGTTCGTTTTGAATCTTCAAACAGATATAACTCCGTTAAAGGAATTGTTAAAAAAAATAACCTACACACCGTATGCGAGGAAGCAAGATGTCCAAATATCTTTGAATGTTGGGATAGGGGCACAGCTACGATAATGATTTTGGGAGATATTTGTACCCGAGCTTGCGGATTCTGCTCTGTTAAAACAGGTAAGCCAATATGGAACGATCCGATGGAACCTATTAGAGCAGCAGAAGCCGTAAAAAAAATGAATTTGAAACATGTGGTTGTGACATCGGTTGATAGAGATGATTTAAAAGGAGATTATGGTGCTAAAATTTGGGCAGAAACAATAGATCAGATTCATAAAAATGTACCTGATTGCACTGTTGAGGTATTAACTCCAGATTTTAAGGGTGATAAGAAAGCTTTAAATAAAGTATTTCAAGCAAAGCCAGAGATATTTAGCCACAATATTGAATGCGTAGAGAGAATTAGTAAACAAGTAAGAACCCAAGCTGTTTGGAAAAGAAGCTTGGAAGTTTTAAGATATTCTGTTGAAAGTAAGATGAGAACCAAAACTGGAATGATGTTGGGCTTAGGAGAGAAATTTGAAGAAGTAGTTGATACTATGAAAGAAATCGCAGATATTGGTGTTAAAATTTTTACAATTGGTCAATATTTACAACCCAGTAAACAAAATTTACCTGTTGATAGATATGTTGATAAAAATGAATTTATAAAACTAAAAAGTATTGGTCTTGAAATTGGATTTAGTGTTGTAGAATCTGGTTCTCTAGTCAGAAGCTCTTACCATGCTGATGAACAAGCGAGGATTGCATTAACGAAATAATGAATCCAAAGAAAACTCTATTAATATTTACAATTATAGTCTCAATTTTATTTAGTCTATATATTCATAAAAATGAAATAAAATATGATCCAAAATTAACAGATGCTCATCATTCTTTTATTGATGATAGTGAACATGAAAATATAAAGGTTCTAAACCAAGGGAAAAAAAATACTCCTCTAAAAGCTGGGTTTGAAGAAATTGGCAGATTACAAGCTGAAAAAGTACACGATTGGTTAAGACAAAGCCCCTCCAGCTCAATGAGATTAGCACAATACGCTATAACTGCCTTTGGAGATTCTGGAGAATTAGTAGTATTTTCCGGGATAGGAGGAACTCCCCAAAGCAATATACAAAGATGGTCGAATCAGTTTAAAAATACGCCAGACCCAAACACCTCCTTAAATTGGGATTTAAAAAACAATGACCTTAATAAGAAATTTGTTTATTTAGAGGGTACTTTTATTAAATCTGACATGAGAAAGAATAGAGTTTTAGAAGAAATGGAAAATTACAGCTTGCTAGCAGCAATAGTGACAGGATCGCATGAGCCATACTATTTTAAGATGACAGGTCCAACAGCACTGATTAAGTCCCAAAAAAATACGTTTGAATCATTCATTGAAAGTCTAATAGAAATTTAGAAACATGCCAAAAATTCAGATCAATAAGAATTTAAAAGCCAAACTAACATTAGTTTTATTCTGGTTCGATTATTGAGTTAAACTTTAAAAACAGGATTTTAAAATGACAGATAAACTATCCGATAAAGAAATAGAGAATTTCAATATTAATCAAGATGATAAATATCCAGTGATGCCTCTTAGGAATACGGTATTATTCCCCCAACAAGTTATTCCGATTTATATAGGGCGCGAAAGGAGCCTGAAATTAATAAATGATTTAGGTCCAAAAGACAGATATATCGTTGTTGTAGCTCAGGAAGATGGAACGATAGAGGATCCAAGGAAAGAAGATTTATACTCCTATGGAACATTGGCTCAAGTTTTGAAAGTATTTGATATGCCAGACAACAGTAAATCTGCAATTGTACAAGGAATTTCAAGGATAAAAATATTAGATTACACTGATAGAGATCCTTACTTTTCTGCTATTGTAGAATCATTGGAAGATGATGCTTTTGATAGCAGTTTAAAATTAGACTCATTGGCAAGGAAGTTGAGAACAAGTTTCGAGGATTTGATGAAGGTTGCTCCAAATCTTACCGAAGAACATTCTGGAATGTTAAAAAACATACAAAAATTAAATCGGTTGGCTGATAGAGCAATTTCCGTCATAACCATACCAAATAAAGAGAAGCAAGAAATTTTAGAAGAATTAAATGTCGAGAAACGCGCTGAAAAAGCCATCAGTTTGATTGCTCGTGAAATTCAAAGAATAAAGCTTGGAGATGAAATTCAGTCAGAAGTGCATGATGAAATTACTAAAACTCAAAGGGAATATTATTTAAGAGAGCAAATGAAGGCTATTAAAAAGGAGCTTGGAGAGGATGAGGGTTCGGTTGATCACAAAGAACTAGAGGAAAAATTAGAGGCAGCAAAATTGCCAAAAGAAGCTAAAGTTGTGGCGATGAAAGAACTTGGTAGATTATCTAGGATTCCCACTCAATCGCCTGAATATAATGTTTCTAGAACATATATTGAATGGTTATCAGATCTACCATGGAGCAAATCCTCAAAGGATAGAATAGATCTAAAAAAAGCACTCGATATCCTTGATGAAGATCATTACGGACTTGACAAGGTAAAGCAAAGAATAATTGAATATCTTGCAGTACGAAACCTAAAACAAAAAAAAGACCCAAATGGCACTGTTAGAGGTCCCATTCTATGTTTTGGAGGCCCTCCTGGTGTAGGGAAAACATCCTTGGGTAAATCAATAGCTCGTGCAATGGGGAGAGAATTTGTAAGATTATCGCTAGGAGGAGTTCGTGATGAGGCTGAAATTAGAGGACATAGGAGAACTTATATTGGAGCTTTACCAGGAAGGGTAATACAAAGTATCAAAAAAGCAGGTAAAAATAACCCGATTTTTATGCTTGATGAAATTGATAAGTTAGGGTCTGATTTTCGTGGTGACCCCTCCTCTGCATTGTTAGAGGTATTGGATCCTGAACAAAATCATTCATTTAGTGATCATTATCTTGAAGTTGATTTTGATTTGAGTAAAGTCATGTTTATTGCAACAGCAAATTATCAGGATGCTATACCACCTGCTCTGCTAGATAGAATGGAAATAATCGACTTTTCAGGATATATTGTTGATGAAAAAGTTCAAATTGCCAAAAGACATTTACTACCAAAGCAAATAGAAGAAAATGGATTAACAAGCGAGAATGTTAGTTTTGATGTATCTTCACTCAAAGAATTAATTAGTTCATATACTAGAGAGGCTGGGGTTAGAAACTTGGAGCGTGAAATAGCAAACGTCCTCAGAAAGGCCGCTCGAGAGGTTGTTGAAGATTACACGAAAAAAATTAAAATAAATAAGAAGAAAGTTGGAGATTATCTTGGAGCAGCAAGATTTTACTCAGAGCTTGCAGAGCGAGCAACTAAGCCTGGAGTAGTTACTGGTTTGGCATGGACTGCAGCTGGAGGAGATATACTATTTGTAGAATCCACTAAAATGAAAGGTAAAGGAAAGTTAATCCTAACTGGACAGCTTGGTGATGTCATGAAAGAATCTGTAACGGCTGCACAGACATATGTTAGGGAACATGCAGAGCAATATAATATTGATATAAGTTTTAATGAAAACTCAGATATTCATGTTCATGTACCTGCAGGTGCAATTCCTAAGGATGGCCCATCCGCTGGAGTAAGTATGGTAACATCACTAGTTTCTCTCCTAACTGGAATTTCAGTTAAACCAAAAATAGCAATGACGGGAGAAATTACACTGCGAGGGAATGTCCTTCCCATTGGTGGTGTAAAGGAAAAAGTTACGGCTGCTCATAGGTCAGGCATAAAAGAAATTGTATTACCAGAGCATAATAGAAAAGACTTAGAAGATGTACCTAAGCATGTAGCAAAAGATTTAGTATTTCATTTTGCTAAAGAAATAAAAAATGTTTTAAAAGTTGCTATACCAGATCTTGCCTTAAAAAATAAAAAACTTAAAAATTAATTTAAAATTAATTAATATAATTAAGTTAAATAAAGGGCGATTAGCTCAGTTGGTTAGAGCACTGCGTTTACACCGCAGGTGTCGGGAGTTCGAATCTCTCATCGCCCACAAATAGCAACCTTAATTTCCTAGTTTAAACTACTAACGGTCTGCTAGCAGTATTTAATTATCAATAGGGTTGATTTAAATGATATTTTCTAGTTTGGACTTGATATGACCCTAATATATGAATAATTTAATCAGTTAGTATTCTAATAAGTTATGATAAAACGTTGGTTTAAACTTTAACATGATCCTATAAATGGCTTCATTTGATTTATATTTCCATTGTAATAATCATTTTATTTAGTACTAATTTTTAGTAATTAATAAGGAAACAAATGCCAGAAAGAAAGCAAGGAACCGTTAAATGGTTCAATAATTCGAAGGGCTACGGCTTTATAGAAAGTGATGGAGACAAAGATCATTTTGTTCATATGAATGAAATTTTAATGGATGGTTTTAAAACACTTTCTGAAAATCAAAAAGTTGAGTTTGAAGTTGGTGAAGGACCTAAAGGCCCTGTTGCTAAACAAGTGAAACCTTTATAGTCTTTCCCTTGAATGAATAAAAAAGCCATCTATATAGATGGCTTTTTTATTTTGATTTATGTTTTTATGAGTTTCTTAGAAAAAGTCAAACACACCTCAGTTGCAATAAGCAAATATATAAAGAATACAGAATTATTTTATTCTCATAAATTTTCTAATATTTTAAGAAATCAAATCTGGTTTAAACAAGAGAATAAACAGCATACTGGTTCGTTCAAAATAAGAGGTGCTTTAAGTAAATTAATTTCATTATCTGAAGAAAAAGCAAAAAGAGGAGTTATTGCTGCATCAACAGGTAATCATGGTTTAGCGGTAGCATATGCTTCAAAAAAACTAGGTATTGAAAGTGAAGTTTATGTTCCAAACACAACACAAAAACATAAAGTTGAGAAAATAAAATCATTTGGTACCAAAGTTATTTATCATGGGCAAGATTGTTTAGAGGCTGAAATTAAAGCAAGAAAAGTTTCCCAAGAAAGAAATTGTGAATATATTTCGCCCTATAATGATTCTTATGTTATTGAAGGACAAGGAACTATAGCTGATGAAATTGCAAATCAAATAAAAAAGTTAGATATAGTAATAGTATCTGTTGGGGGTGGAGGTTTAATTGCAGGAATCTCGCAATATTTAAAATTAAAATGGCCTGATATCCAAGTTGTAGGCTGTTCGCCTAAAAATTCTGCTGTTATGTTGCAATCAATCTTATCAGAAGAAATTTTAGAAATAGAATCTAAATCTACTCTTTCTGATGGTACAGCTGGAGGCTTGGAAAAAAGATCAATTACGTTTCCTCTATGTAGAAGTTCTATTGATCAAAGCATTTTAGTTAGTGAAAAGGATATAAAAAAAGCCATGAAATTATACTTTAAATATGAAAATCAAATTATTGAAGGGGCAGCAGGAGTTGCCATTGCAGCACTTTTAAAATTAGATAAGGAAGTTGTTGATAAAAGAATTGGTGTTGTGATTTGTGGTGGAAATATTCAAAAAACTTTATTTAATTCTATTGTCAATAATCAAGATAAATCTTGAAATATATTTTAATAGCTATATTTTCTTTTATTTTAGTAAAAAGTGAGGAAAAAAAAGACTTATATCATGATTATTCTGATCCATTTAAGTATGTTTCATCATCAAAAATTGGTGATAATCCTTTTCCAACAAATCCTTTAAATGACCGAGCTATAGGCTATCTTTTGCAAGGTAAGGCTCAAAGTGCAATATCAAATTATGGAAATATTATCAATTGGGATGAACACCCAATGGGAATTTGGAATGGATATTCTTATTTACCTTCTGTGGCTTTTCTTGCTGGTGTTCCTGGACAAAAATATTCATCTAACTTTCAATGGGACAATGTTGAATATATCATAAACGAACAAGGAAACACATTATACGGGATTTGGGAATCAAGTGATGCTTATGATGATTGGTTTCAAAATGAGAAAAGTAATTATGTAGGAATTATATTTGAATCCAATAATGACTTTGGACTGTGGAATCCAGATAGTATCTCAAAAATGGAAACGCTTGATCAAATCAATGATGCCTATCAATGGATAGTTGATAATAATAATAATAAAATTATATTATCATCCAGAGAGGATCTTGATCCAAATAAATCATCTTCGAGGATTGGATTTATTTACCCTTGGGCTTTAAGACCATCCTTAATAAGCAGAGAGGAACAATTTGACTTTTATGATTATGGGCCTGATCTTCAAGAATGGACTGATGACGATAATTATATGTATTACGGATTTAATGTATCTGAAAGTTGGCTTTCAAGAATACCGGGTTCCATAAATGGAGAATGGCAAGCATCAACTATGGCAAGAGTAAATACTCACAACACAACAGTTAAGAATGGTGAGATTTTTGGAGATACGTATGTAACCGATGCAAGCGATACTTACCCGCTTTTAGCTCACAGTGCTTTTTCTGATACTTGGCCAATACATTTAAATGAAGAAAATGGGAACTATGAACCTCTTTGGCCTGGTTGGTGGGCTCAAGATTATAATATTAATCTTGCTGGATGTTCCCAATCTAGGAAAGATCCAGACTGCTGGGAAGATGTCCCTGGCAGATTTATCTCTGATATGGATATTTACATGGAATTTGATGATAGATGGGCTCACAGAGGTAATATGGTAAATACAAATAATGAATACGAACAAACAGGCTACCCAATGGGCTTAAAGATTATGGCTGAGGCCCACTCTTATGGTGTTTCATATGCAGAAGATATATTGTTCGTTACTGTTAAAGTTAGGAACGAAAGTGGAGATTGGTGCGCAGAGGACGAAAACGGCCAACCAGTATTAGACCAATTTGGTGAGCAAAAGTGTGGCGAAGCTATGATTATGCCCGATGGCACAAAATTAAATAACGGCTTAGGATTTGATTACCAAGGTACTAGCTTAGGATTTTATTTTGATGCCGATGTTTTGGTTGGGGATCAAAGTGGATATAATGCGTCATATCATACGAATGATGATGATTTTATGAAATATTATTGGGATATTTTCGAAGTAAATAATGAAAGAATGCTCATTTCAATGGCAATGGTAGGAGATTATGACGGTCAAAGTGGAGTTGGTGGGTATGCGATGAATGGACAGAGCAACGGTAGTTCAGATTTTGGAATTGTAGCCACTCAACTATTAGACTCTCCAAAAGCAACAGATCCTGTTGATTTAGACCAAGATGGAACAATTGATATTTTTCCTGGAGAACCACTTAAAATGACTGATTGGCATTGGTTTGATTGGTATAGCAGACCAGGAGTTCCACAAATGGAAAGCAATGCTAGCAGTTGTTATACTGGTGCAGAGGGATGCCCTCAAGCTAGAAACAAAGAAGAAATAATGTATAAAATTATGACAGGCGATACGGTTAACCTTAGTGAAAATGAAAAGCAATGGCATTTTCATACTTCGGATCCAGGCACAGATTTGAACTCAGAATTAAATCCGCATTTTGATTCCTTAGAAGGTTTACTTGAGGAACCAGCTTTTCTCAGAGATCCAGAAGGGCTAGATTGTTCAATTTTTCTGAGTTGTGGTCCATTTGATCTTCCTGTTGGTAGAGAGGTACCTTTTTCTTTTTGCATTATATTTGGCCAAAATGAAACAGATTTGATAAACAATGCAAGGTTTGCACAAGTAATGTATAATTCAAAATACCAAGGATTTACGCCTCCATCTCGGCCAAATGTGTATGCTGAATCAGATACAGGATCCATAAAGTTATATTGGGATGATATTGCTGAAATATCTACGGATGTTCTAACTGGATATTCAGATTTTGAAGGGTATAAGATATATAAAAGTATAGATGGTGGAGAAAATTGGGGAGAAGCGTCCAAAAGAATATATACTACGGAAGGTTTATTCGTTGGTTGGATCCCTTATAAACAATATGATTTGTCTGCAATTGAGGATTCTCTGCATTGTGTTTATTCAAATAATTATAATTGTCCAAAAACCCTAAGGCGTAATCATTCCATAAAAGGACCTGATCCTTATTCCCCATGGTTTAATCTTGGTGATGATACTGGATTAGATATAATAAGATTAGAAGAGAAAGATTGGTTAGAAATAAACAATACTGTTTATAAATATATGTATGAAGATAAAGATGTTGTTGATGGCATGGAATATACCTACTCAATTGTTGCCTACGATATGGGAGTCGAGCCGACTTATCAAACAAATTATATTAAACTAGGTAATGATGAATTCCAATCAGTTATAGATACCAATTTTTCAAACCCAGACCAATGGGCAAATCCAGATGGCTATGCTTCAATAGAAAATTCTAAAGGAACTACAATTTTAGATAGAAATTTTGTTCAAGTTTATCCCGGGATTAAACCTCAGGAAAATTTAAACAAAGTGAGGGTTGTTCCAAATCCATATCTTGCAAGGTCAAACTTTAAAGAATCTGAATTTTTGAGAAGGATCAGGTTTATTAACCTACCTTCAAAGTGTGTGATTAAAATTTTCACTCTTTCAGGAGAGTTAGTAACTAAGATTGATCATAATAATGAAAATTCTGGTAATGAATGGTGGGACCTTCGTACAATAAACAATCAGGAGGCTGCACCTGGATTATACATTTATCATATCCAACAGATGGATCCTTATGATAATAGTCAAATGCAAGAATTAGTTGGTAAATTTGCCATAGTCCGTTGACTAATATAATAAATTTATGATACCTAGATTTCACTTAGCATTTCCTGTGCATAATTTGAAAATGGCTAAACAGTTTTACACTCAAGTTCTTGGCTGTAGTTTGGGTAGAGAATCTGACAAATGGGTAGATTTTAATTTATATGGGCATCAGATTGTAGCCCATCTCGCACCTAAGGATTGTAATCAACAACAAAAGAATAGAGTTGATGGTGATGAAATACCCTCAAGGCACTTTGGTGTTATTTTAGATTGGATGGAATGGGAAATCCTTTGTAAAAAAATAATGGATAAAGATGTCAAATTTTATGTAAAACCTAAAATAAGGTTTAAAAATAAAAAAGGAGAGCAAGGAACATTTTTCATTTTGGATCCAAGTAGTAATGTACTCGAGTTTAAAGCGTTTAAACATGATAAAATGGTTTTTGAAAAATAAAATTGATTAATAAAAATACTTTCAAAAGTCTACTTCCGTATCTCTTGTTTAATCTTTGTTTGCTCTTTTCTCAAACTAATTGGGAAAGAGGAAATCTTAAAAAGATTGATGAGTTAAACTTTAAATTAAACCTCAGGGGGACTGATGATGATGCATGGGGAAGGAAATTAAACAATTACATAGAGCTTAGATTTTTGGAAAATAAAGTAGTTTTTAATAATTCTCAAATGCCAAAAATGGTTGTTGATGTAAATATTATTGATTCAAGAGTTGAAGAGGTATCCTCATTTTTAATTATCTTTTCAATTTACAACTATAGTATTCCAGAATATGAATATTACGAATCAATGTCAAAAAATAAGTTAACAAAAAAAATAATGACGAGTAAAATCTGGTCTAGAGAAATTATGGGTCAAACTTCATCAATTACATTATATAAAGATATTGAAAAGAACGTAAATAAACTCATTTCAGACTTTTTTTCTCAATGGTACACAGACAATCCCATGAAACAATTTTAAAAGTACCTCCAAAATAGTCTTTCTTTGACATTTACATAATAAATAGTAATTTATGTTTAAAGGCGTTTAAAAAACTCTTAAAAATATAGATGTACTTGCTCCGAGGATTTATCATATTTCATCTCTTTTACTTTTGCTGTTTTGCGGAAGTGACAAAATCTGTTTCTTTAAAAACAGGTAATAAAATGGCCGTTTTAAAATTCGAAGGTTGGTCAATTTCAAATCCGTTGGCTTCTTTTTTAACTGAGGAACTCAGAAAAACCATTCGTGAGTTAGATGTTTTTCTAGTGCAAGATAGTGGAATTACAAATCAAGTAAATATTTTTCTACCCAGAAGTGAGGATTATTGGGCATGTTGGGACAAAAAATGTGCAATAGATCTTGGAAGACGTTTAAAAGTCAACTATGTGATTGCGGGAAATATTCAAAAAAAAGATGAGGATAACTTTTTAATTAGTGGGAGACTCTTTTCTGTTGATATGGAGATGTTAATGAATGAGTTTGTGGTAAATAGCAGCGGGATTACAGATAGTTTATTATTAGAAATGAAAAAGATGGCTTTTAATGTAAGTGGTCTTTCGATACCCGATTCAATTTATGCTGAGAGAAGTATAATTGAAACTGAAGTTGAAGAAAAACAAAAACGTCAGAGGATTTGGGGGTTGCAGTTTCCATCAATACCAAATAAAGTTAAAGCATTAATGATGTCAACAGTTTTACCTGGAAGTGGTCAAATCTGGGCAGAAAAAAAATATCCTGGGTATAGTTTTATGGGTATAGAGAGTGCGCTTGGAATAAGTGCATGGATAGCTTACAAGCAGTATTATTCATCGTGGGGAGATTTTGAATCAAATTATAATGCTTATCAAAGAGGTACTGATCCACGAGAATTATTGGATTTGAGACCAAAAGTTATTAAGTATGCTCAGGAGACAGCAAGATACAATGCCTTTATGAAAAACCTTAGAACAATTGGATTTTCGATCTGGGTTGTAAACATGATACATGCATATTTGGTTACTCCAGGAGATGATTTTTTTGATGGGGAATATTTTTTTGATGTAGAGTACAATAATGATGAAAATCAATTTCAATTAAACTTAAACTTTTAACTAATGAAACTGTTAAGAATAATCCTTCTACTTTATTTATTTATAATTAATGCCTGTGAGGAGGCTATATATAAATTTGATAATGTCAATGATCCATTTAATATGGATCTTGAGCCTCCAGCTTTATTTTTTCATCCTAGTGAGATAAAAACATTCGTAAATAGTAATGATTCACTAGAAGTTTACGGATATAAATTAGATTCCTCAGCTGCGGCTCATTTAGAGATCATTTATGATTATGGAAGTATAATTGTGGATTCAGTATCTCCGGGGCCATTTTTTCAAAATTCAAATGATCCAATTGAGGTAGTTGTTGAAGATGGAAATAAAATTCATATTTATTTATATTACCTTCCTGACCTAATGATGGATCAAAATACAGGAGGGACGTGGTCATTAGCAAAAATTTATTTTTCTACAACAAATGCTGCAGGCACATATGGTCTTGAATTTGGTTCCAATACAAAATTAAGAAACGCAGAAAATGATTCAGTAAGAATAAATACTTTTGGTATAGGTTCAATCCATGTTCAATAACATATTTATTTTTAAATGTCTGTTACTTTTAATTCTTAATGCAGTCCAAGGTCAAGAGTGTTTTGATTTTGAATTAGCTGAATCTGATTTTCCATTTGATCATCTAGCAGATTTTACTTCTGATGAAGATATTGGTCAAAATTGGGGATTAGGGACACTTGGTTCAGGGGAAATCGGTGCTTTAGGTGGGAACGATTTTGCATATAAATTAACGTTGCTTAATCCTGCGTTAATCTATGTAACAACATGTGATGCGGAGACAGATGTTGATGTTGA
Source organism: uncultured Fidelibacterota bacterium (assembly GCA_902611135.1). Classification (GTDB taxonomy): domain Bacteria; phylum Fidelibacterota; class Marinisomatia; order Marinisomatales; family UBA1611. Next base: position 52,242 of record CACLYL010000002.1, read on the forward strand.
AATTGCAATTTTCAATAGCTGTGATTCAACGGACTGGTTATTGTATCAAGATGATTCTAACCTCCCTCTATATTATCCTGATGGAACTTCAGAGCAGTATGACTTTCAATGTATTTCTGGTTATGAGGAGAATCCCACCTATGCAAATATGCTACCTCGTTTAGAACTAGAAAGTGGTTCATATTATATTGTTGTAAGTGATCGGGGGTATTCAGGAACTGTAAAAACTTACATTGGTTATTCCTTATTGGTTGACTCTACAACCACAAATGAGGATTATACTGAAATTAATTACCATTTTAGCGAGGGTGTGTTTGGGGGAGAATATCAGGATGTTTACAATGGCAATGGTATCCCATTGGAAATAAATGATTATAGTATATCAATTAATCCAAACGGTGGTGACGCCGATGAAGCATACATAACCTCCCTAACCACAATGTCAGGAGATCTTCTATCGATTGGAGAATCAAGCATTAAAGTTAATATAAATTACCCAGATACTCCAACAGGGGTAGAGGAAGTAACAATTGGACCAGCGTCTGTATCATCAATTTTTAATAGTGTGGGAATTCCTTTATTAAATGTTGAGGGAATTACCATTGAACTAGTTGATGCTTTAAGTCCTAGAATAACAAATTCACAGCCTAGCAATAATGAAATTGGAATTCCAGTTGATGAAAATATAATTTTAACATTCTCAGAAAATGTTCAATATGATGATAGTGAAATAAATAATGTGAATGCACAAAATTGTTTCAGAATTGAAAGTGTAGAAACAAATGAAAATCTAGATTTTTCTATAACAAATCTAGATGATACAATTTTTACATTAAATCCTATAAATAATTTTCCGGATTATACATATATAAGACTAATAATCCTTGAAACAATAACAGATACAAACGATAATCAATTTGCATCGGATACAATTATGTTCCGAACAGAAGACATCTCACCACCAATAATTAATCAAAGTTTACTTGCATCAACAAATGAATTTATAACGATTAGCTTTAATGAAGGTGTCTACTCCTCTGAGCAAGGATCAGGCGCAATAAATTCTTCTGATTTCAGCTTGATATTTGATCCAAATGGTGGGAATTGTACCAATGCAAACTTATCGGCAATAACTAAAATAGATGGAGAGGAGCTAGAGGGGGGTGAATCCTCTGCAAAATTCTTTTTACAGTTAGCTGGTTCGCCGAGTGGTGTAGAGACTTTTTCGTTAAGCCCAACAAATAGCTCTTCAATTTTTGATTTTGAAGGAAATGGGATGTTAAGTATTTCATCTACTGATAATTTAACTTTGTTTGCATCGGCTATAATGGAAACGTTTTATTTAGCAGATAGTAATGATTATTTAGATTTAACCTTTTCAATAGGCGTTTATGGGGATGAAAATCAATTCCAACCTGTCTCATTGTCCGACCTTAATTTGACATTAAACTCAAATGGAAGTTCGGTATTAACAGGACAAATAGTAAGCTTAAGTAATATTAATAATAATCCGCTTCTGGGTGGTGAAGAGACTATACGATTATATTTAAATTTCAATGAACAACCATCGGGAGTTGAGTTTATAGAAATTTCTCCAACTAGTAATGGAAGTTTATTTAGTATTTCAGGAGTTCCATTGCCTGTAACTGAAAATTCTGGACCTATTAATTTAATAGATCAAAGGCCACCTCAGGTGGATACAAACATATCAGATGGTTCAGAAAACATAATAGAAAGTGAGCCCCTAAGAATTACATTTAGTGAAAATATTTATGATCCTGAAACTGGAAACTTAATGACATCGGAGCAATTAGGGGCTTATATTACATTAAGAGATGATGCCTCTGAGGCAGATATTCCTTTTTTAGTAGACTACTCTAATCCACCAGACCTTTACATTATTCCTGAGCAAGATTTTGATAGTGATCAAATAGTATACTATGCTTTTAATGGGTTACTTCAAGATGAGGCGGGGAACCTAGCTGATTTTAACTTTAACGCAACTTTTATGGTTAGAGATTATTTGCCTCCTACAGTTGACTCTTCAATTCTTGCTTTAGATAATTCATATATCGATATAATTTTTGATGATGGTATTTATGGCGCAGTAGAGTTTGACGGGCAAAATTTTGTAGGGATTTCACCGGTTGATAGAAATGATTTTTCCGTTGAGTTTGAGCCAAATGGTAGTGAAATAAACATTGTTAATATTGCCAGCATTACAAGGACAGATAGTAACTTTTTGATTGGGGGAGAGAATGAGATTAGAGTTAATTTTGAATATAATGGGACTCCAAATGGGGACGAGACACTGCAACTAATTGTTCAGCCTGGGGTTACAATGTATGATGAAATTGGTAATCAGCTTACCGATACCGTAACCATCATGAATCCAGACACTCTGTATGATATTTTAGCACCCACTATTGATATGGTTTCTTTGTCTGTAGATTCATTTATTACTTTAATGGAAGATAGGCCAATAATGTTCACTTTTAATGAAAAAATTGATTCGATTGAATTTAATATAAGCTCAACGGTTTTAGATTCAATTAACTATGAATACGAGATGGCCAGCTCTGATTCATCAATAGAAATTACCTTAAAACCTCCCTTTGTCAGTTATGATCATATAAGTATTAATTTTTCATATTTAGAGGATTTGGCTGGATTGTCAACTGTTGATATAACTTATACGTATAAAACTCCAATACTTGGGGATTATGATTTTGATAATGCAATTAATTATCACGATCTATGGGATTTAGTTGAAAATTGGGAATTAAATAATATGGATTATGAGATCGGTCCAATTTCTGGTCAGGTACCTCATGTCATTCCTCAATTGGATAGTAAATTCGATATAGAAGATGGAATGGCTTTTGTTCAAATGTGGTCATGGTATCAGAAAGAATTTGGTGAAATAATCGAGGATTCTACCCAAGTTGGGCGCATTTTAAATACAAAAACAAGCAAAAATAATTATATAGTATACATAGACAGTAATATTGTTGCTGGGCAATTGACTTTCACCTATGACTCTGGAATAAAACCTTTACAATTTTTAAGCTATCCTCAAAAAAATGATAATTTATTTTTAGAATTTCATAAATCAATAGAAGGATTTTCGAAAATAGAATTTGCTAGACATGATCATCAAAAAAAGGATTCTATATTATTTGATTTGAATCAGCACAGCTATGTAAAAATATTTTATAATTTAGAATCTTCAACAAAATTAATCGAAAGAAAAGGAATGATTAATTACAAAAATAATCTAGTCCCTGAAAAAATCAAGTTATATCCAGCTTATCCAAACCCGTTTAATCCTTCGACTACTTTAAAGTTTGATATTCCTTTTAATTTGGATAATAATATTTTTTTAGAAGTATTCGATGTGCGTGGTAGTAGGGTAGATTATTTAGATTTAGGTTTGATGAGCCCAGGTACTCATAAAGTAAAATGGGATGGACGACGACATTCCTCAGGCGTATATATTATTAAATTAATAATAGGGTTCTCAAGGCAGACACAAAAGTTACTATTGATAAAATAAAGTTTTTAATATTTGTAGTGAAGAAATTGTTAGTATAAACATAAAAAATTATGAAAAGTTATTTTAATTCAAAAAAAAATCGAGAAAAGCATAGACCGGATAAAGTGTTAAAAAAAATCAAAAATTCATATGAAAATAACAGTCACAAATTAATATTATCATTAACCAAAGAAAGTAGCCCATTATTAAACTATAATTACAATAGTCAATTATCATTTCTGGAAAAGAAAAAAGAAGATAATAATAAGTTGATTGAAGAATTAACCATATCACTGCAGTATACTGTCTTCTTTATGGAGGTCTCCAAGAAGGAGAGGATTAAGATATCCAAAAACATGCGACTATATTTTAGATATTTTATTGAAAATCAACTTTCTAGAATTAAACTTTTTTTAGAGGACTTTGAGTTTGGGAATCTAAATATGACCAATAATGTAAACCAAAGCTTAAGTATTATTGATCCTGTTATTTTAACTTTAATTTATCTAAGAAAATACTTTGAACTAGAATTAAGAAGAATAAAGAGTTTGCCTAGAGTTACATACCTAACAGGTTTTCAGGTATCTATGGGGCCTTTCCTTTTAAAATTAAAAGAGTTAGGTGTGAAACAAAAAGATCAGATAACTATTATTAAAAATCTTTTTGATGACTTTGAGGTTGATTGGGAAGTATTGGATCGTGAAAATATTAAATTATCTATACTAAAACCTGCATGGAACTATCTTCGACTTAATCAAAAATATGAAAGTAACATATTAGAACCAAAGTTAACACGGTTTTATTCAGACGATTTAATTTCTAATTTTATTGAACAAGCAAAAGTTTTAAAAGATGAATTCAAAAGATTCTAAGTAAAATTGAATTTAGCAGTTACAATAGCTCCTCTATCTTTCTTATGGTGGATGGGTATTATACTATCTATATTAATTGGTATTCTGATCATCCAGGTTGCAATTCGTATACCTCCTGACAAAAGAACAATATTAAGAATATCAATAGGCATTTTAATGTTTTCTGAGGAACTATTTAATCAGTTTTATATGGTAAAACTAGGTGTCTGGCATTCTAGCTCATCATTGCCACTTCACCTATGTGGTATTACTGGTTTGTTATCTGCCATGATGATGATTAAAAACAAACAAATGGGATTTGAATTCATATTAATGCCTGGTTTTGCCGGAGCACTACATGCTCTTCTTACTCCCCAATTAAATCATGGTGGAGATGCAATACAAGTTATTAACTATTACATAGGGCATAGTGGAATCTTAATTGTTGCTTTTTACCTAGCAATTGTAGAAGGATATAGATTAAGAAAAAGCTCGTGGATAAAAAGTTTTTTATTAATACAAGTTCTATTAATCTTTTTAGGTTTTATGAATTGGGTACTCGATGCGAATTACATGTATTTATGCTCACCACCAATAGTTAATAACCTTTTAATCATTGGATCTTGGCCTTATTATCTTGCCTTTTTTGAAGTAATTGGTTTGCTTCATATTATTGTCCTTTATTTTACTTTTCGAAAAATGAGACCACTGCCTTATTAATATGAAAGAACACTTTTTACTTGATGAGGATATTATATTTTTAAATCATGGTTCTTTTGGTGCTTGCCCTAAAGTAGTTTTTGAAAATTACCAATTTTGGCAAAGTGAATTAGAGAAACAGCCTGTAAATTTTTTTACAAAGATACTCTATCCTGAATTAGAAAAATCTAGAAGAAGTGTTGCTAATTTTTTAGGCTGTGATCAAAATGAATTAATTTTTTTTCAGAATCCAACTACTGCTGTTTCGAATATTATATGCAACCTGAATCTTAAGCCCGGTGATGAAGTTTTAATGTCATCGCATGAATATGGTGCATTGATTAGATCCTGGGATGAATGGGGAAATGCAAACAAGGTTAAAATTATAAAGCAAGATTTAAGTATGCCGTTAGTTAATGAAAACAATTTTTTTCAAGATTTTAAAAAGGGATTTACATCGAAAACAAAAGTTTTATTTTTATCTCATATAACAAGTGCAACGGGTTTGATTTTCCCAATTAATAGAGTACTCTCTTATGCTAAAAAAAACGGTATAATAACAATTATTGACGGGGCTCACGTTCCAGCTCACATTCCTCTTAATATTCATGACCTTGGTTGTGATTTTTATGTTGGAGCTTTGCATAAATGGCTATGTGGACCAAAGGGATCTTCTTTCTTGTTTGTAAAAAAAGATAATCAAAAGTGGATGAAACCATTGGTTTATAGTTGGGGGAAATATGGTGATGATCCAGGACCAAGTGAGTTTTTACAGGATTTTCAATGGCAGGGGACTAGAGATATGGCCGCTTTTTTAGCTATTCCGACCGCGATACAATTTTATGAAAACTATATATTAGATAACTCTAAGAATTGTAGGGAAAATATTAAATATGCATTTGAAAAATTAAAAATACTCTTTAAAATAGATCCAATCTCAATTGGTGGAGATTGGATTGGTCAAATGGTCTCTTATCCCTTGCCTAAAAGTACGCCATTAAATTTAAAAGAAGAACTATGGAATAACTTCAAGATTGAAGTTCCTATCTTTGATTGGAATGGGCATCGATATATTAGAATTTCTATGCAAGTATATAATAAAAAATCAGATATTGATACGCTGCTTAATGCTCTAGATAATTTCTTAAAAGTCTAGTATTTTAAACTTATGTTAGATAAAACTAAATATTTAATTATCTTTTCTTTATTTAACGCTATCTTGTTTTCTCAGAGAATTCAGTTGTTTACGATGGCAGATGATATCTTTACATCTTCTAATCGTTTTACTGTCAAAAACACTAAAGTGATATTTTGGGAAGATAAAGTTGTTCTCATGACTGTACCAATTAAAAACCTTGTTGAAGTTAGGTATGCTGAAACTTCATACTCTTATATTGGGAAGCCATTTGTTTTCTCAGGTTCAGTTGTTCTGGGAATCTTGTCAGGTCTAGGCATTGCAGGGAATCTAAAAGTACTTGATTTTAATCAAGATGATGCGTACGATGATGAGTTTCTAAGTATTCTTGGTTTAGGTTTAGCCTCTTATTTTACAGGAAAATTTTTAAATCTTATTGGAGCTCGCTTTGGTCGAGATATTGTATACAAAGATTTTGATCACCTTGACGTTACTACTAAAAAATTAATACTCGAATCAATTAGCTTGGATATGCAAAAAAAAGAAAAAGAGAGCCGGTTTGTTTATGGCCCTGAAGGAAAAAGAACGGAGCTTAAGTTTTCATGGGAAGGAAAAAGACCTTGGAAAAAAAAGTATAAACCAAAAAAGAAAATTATTCGGTTTTCTTTCTTTTGACCAAATGTTATGTATTCTTACTGCTTTAAAAGCAGAATCTGAACCATTAATCAACTTTTTTAAACTTAAGAAGGATAGCTCATTCGATTTTCCCGTTTTCAGTAATAATGATATAATACTTGTAGCAACAGGTGTTGGGGGCAAAAATATATCCAAAAGAATCACAACTGTTCACAATCAATTTAAACGTTTCAATTTAATATTTATAAATATAGGAATTGCTGGAGGAAACTCGAAGAATTCTAAAATTAGTAAGTGTTATTCAATAAATAAGATAATGGATGAGAGGGAAAGAAAAACGTATTATCCTGAAATTTTTATTAAACATCCTTTCAATGAGAAAAAAATAAAAACATTTAAAAGTGTTGTAAAGAGTATTAATGAAGATTTCGATTTTTTAATTGACATGGAATCTTTCGATATCTTCAAAGTATGTTCGAAAATAGTTCCAATTCATCGAATAGTATTTTTAAAGGTAGTATCCGATTATGTAAATGAAAATTTTCAAAAATTGAACGCTACTTTTATAAGTGAATTAATTTCCAATAATCTGATTAAATTTAAAATCTACTTTGATAGCTTGATTCAATTTTCAAAATTAAGAAGCAATATTTTAAATAATGATGATGTTACATGGCTAAAAGAAATTAATAAAGTCCTTTCTTTAACTGAGTCTCAAAAAACAATTATTTTCAATAAGGTAAAAGGATTTAGGTTAAGAAAAAAAGATGAAAAATTGCCCTCTTTTGCAATAAAACCCCCTAATTCAAAAAGTAATCAGAAAGAAACTTTAAAAGAAATAAATGATCAATTATCAATCTAAGTTTTCTCATATTTATGTTGAGGATCAAGCAAGGGATCTTGCCCTATCGAAATTAGTTTTAAAAAAATTTAAAAATTCTGAAATAATTCAAATTCGTCATTATAAAGATATCTTTAATCGTACAAATCAAGACTTCCAACTTCAAAAGCGAGCAATGAAATTAATTTTAGCAAAAAAGACTGGACCTCTTTTGTACCCAGCTACTGATATGGTTCAGGATTATAAAAATAAGAATAGTTTTTACAATACTCCAGCTCTAAACTGTTTATATAATTGTGAATACTGTTTTTTGCAGGGGATGTATCCATCAGGTCATCTGGTACTATTTGTTAATGAAAATGATTTTTTCATAGCAATCAATAAGCAATTATTAAAACTTGAAGATCCTACAAAACCGATGATTGTTTCAATATCTTATAACTCAGATTTAATGGCGATGGAAAATCTATTTCCGATAATTTCGAGATGGATCGAATTTGCGAAGTCCAAAGATAATCTCATTATTGAAATTAGAACTAAGAGTGCACTTTTTAACTCTTTAAAAAATATTTCTCCTCATAAAAATATAATATTGAGTTGGACTCTTTCACCTGAGGTTATTTGTAAGGAATTTGAAAAATTCACTCCTTCACTAGATATGAGATTGAAAGCTGTAAAAAGTGCACTGGATGCTGGTTGGGATGTTCGACTTTGCTTTGATCCGATTTTAATATTGGATGATTGGGAAAAAATTTATTGCCTTTTTATTGATCAAGTAATGAATAAAATTAATTATAATAAATTACGTGATCTAACTCTGGGAGTTTTTCGAATGAACAAAGACTACTTTAATAGAATTAAAAAAAGTGGATTAAAATCTAGATTATACTACGAGCACTATGTTAATAATTCAGGTACTATTACTCTTGAAGAAGATTTAAAAAAAGCTGTGATTAAAACAATGAAAAATAAAATAATTGAATATTTGCCTGCGGAAAAGGTAATGATTTGGGATTAATTTGGATTTTATTTGTAGCTTTTCGATTATATTAAATAGTTTATGATAATAGTTCTTAATATATATATTATAATTTATTAAAAGGTGTAAAAATGTCGTTGAAGATGATTGTTTTTATAGTGGTAGTCGTTTTTATTGTAGGTTCATTATTTCTTGCGCTGTGGTATAGAATGAATGAAGATAAATTTGAATAGAGCTATACTCTGCTTATTTCTTTTTGGAAAAATTATTGCAAAGGAAGATTTTAGTCTAAAAGATTTAAATCCAAGCTCAGAATATTTTAATGAATTTATTGGGCCAAGCTATTTCAGTAACAATATTGTCATTATCTACTTTGGGCATGAGTATTGAGGCGCGTGTCGGAGCAGGTTCGGCTTTTTAATTCTGTCCATATGGATTTACTATCTATGAATATTAATGATGTTAAAATCATTGGAGTTGGGAAAGATGAACATAGTGATCATTTAAGTGGAATGATAGAAGGAAAAATTTTACCTTGGGTTGCCGATTCATCTGATAATAGTTTTCCTGTTTGGGAAATCTTTGGTGCAACTCAAAGAAGTACTTACTTTTTAAATAGAGCAGGAGAATTACTTTATGAAACAAATATTACATCTATTGATCCTGAAAACCCTACAGATTATGAAACATTTATTAACTTAATTCTAAATTTCAGATCCTCTGATGGACCCTCCGTTTTAAGAGTACCCGAAGATTTTAGTTTGATTCAGGTAGCAATAAATGAGGCTAATGAGGGAGATCTTATTTTAATTAGTCCTGGAGTTTATTTTGAAAATATTAGCTTACTTGATAAAAATTTAACGATTGCATCACTGATTTATACTGGTTTTGATAGTGATCTAATAGGTGAAACTATTTTGGATGGAGAAGGAGACGGGTCTGTAATTACTATTGATGGAGGGCAGGATCAATCCACTTTATTGGTAGGTTTAACTATTCAAAATGGTTCGTCAAATGAAGCGGGAGGTGATATTCTAATTGAAAATTCTAATCCGGTTATAAGCAGAAATACTATCCGAAATAACCATTCAGGTGATTGCGGGGGTAAAGGTGCAGGCATAGCAATTCTTGAAAATTCCTATCCGCATATTTTTTCGAATACTATTCATAGCAATACGGTATCTGGGATTTGTGATTGTGAATGTTATTTTGGAGGAGGTATCTATGTTGATGAAAGTTCATGGCCAATCATCGGCGGTTCCATTATTCTCAGTAATAAACTATATGACAATCATAGTGATATTGGATACCAGTTATACAGAGATCACAATGACATAGATACAACAAATCGAGTGCCAATATATGCGCATTACAACTTTTTTGAAAATTGTCCACCTGATTTCCCAACAGATGTTTACCCAGTAAATGGATGGGACTTAGGAAACTGCCAGGCTTATTTATCTTTTCATGATGAAAATATTGAAATTACTCCCCGTATTGTTTTACCAAGTTATCCTAACCCATTTAACTCTAGTACAACTATAAAGATCACGTCTAAAAAAGTAGGTACTTTTAATATAAAAATTTATAATTTATTAGGAGAAAATGTTGATAGTTATTCAAAAATCAAACTGAAAAAAGGTGTAAATCAGTTTAATTGGAAGCCTGATCAGCAAGTTAGTAGAATTTATTTTTTTCAAATTGAGCTAAACAATGCTATTTATAAACAAAAGGTTCTTTTTATTAAATAAAATGATCGGCCTTTTTCTGTCCTTGTCTATAGTCACAGGATCAAACTTGGAGAAGAATTTATCCTCCACAATTTTTCAATTTCTAAACACTAAATTTAAAACTGTTAAAAATGGTGAATCACCAAATCGATTTATTTGGTTGCATGGTGATGAAATGACTGCTAAAATGGCCTTAAATAGCCATATTCGTCAATTTCAAGGAATTGCTTTTTTTATTCAAAGCGAGAGTAGAGAAATACCTTTTAAATCTACAATGGTGGATCCAAACAGAATCTTTTCAAGAAAGGGGTCATATCACGCATTAAGAAAGTTTCAACCAAAATGGAGATCTGATTCACTTGAAACAGCTCTCAACCAGATTGAAATTGAAAGGGAGAAGTTGCTAAAAAAAATTGAGCCTCCAAAAAATGGATTATTGATCTCTGTGCACAATAATTTTCGAGGCTATAACGTAAATTATGAGATCAAAAATAGTCAAAAAACAGCCATTAAACCAGATCAAAACCCAAGAGATTTTATTTTATGTACTGATGAAGGTGATTTTAATAAGCTCAAAGTTGGGCCTTACAACGTTGTTCTCCAAAATAAAGAACCACCTGTAGACGATGGGAGTTTATCATGGGCCATGCTTAGGAAAAATATTCGTTATATTAATGTTGAAACAAGACTGGGATATCTTACAAAGCAAAAAAAAATACTTAACTTTATTGAAACTAAGCTTAATGTAGTTAATGAATAGTTTATTTCAGAAAATATTTAAGTGGATGCCAGTAGTATTGTTCTTTTTACTGATTATGGTTGATAGGACTAATATATTTCATGTCGTGGGTTATATTTTACTCCTTCTTTCGTATACAGCAATACTCATTCTAAGGTTATTGTATGCTAAAAAAGATTGGCATAAAGAATATAATAAAGATGGGAATGTGCAAAATAATCAGACAATTAAAAAGTTGGATGATTTAAAAGATAATTTAAATGAGATATGATATTGGTTTTAGTTTATAAAGTTTATTTTAAGGATGAGGAGAATTTTCTATGAAAATCATTGATTTTAAGAGTTTTTTAATAGGCATATTGAGTGCATCACTTTTCTTTTTAATAGTTGGTGCGGATGATAAAAATCTACATGGAGATATTATTGTTAATTCTATTACCATAAATGATGATGGTCATGGTGGTTTTATAACTGCATATAACAAAGATCAAAAAAGAACCTTATATTTAGGAACCGGATCAGAAGGGAATGGATATGTTCAAACTTATAACAAATACGAACAACCAACATCATACATAGGTTCCAATAGAGAAATGGATGGAGTGATTGTTTTAAATGATCGATATGGAGCACTGGGATACAGCCAATCAGGTAAGGAATGAAGCTTGGAATAATAATGATTTTGCTAGTTTTATTTGCATTTTATAAGGCCAGAGATAGGTTCGAAAAGTATAATGATGATGGATTAGATTAAATAAAAGGTGCAAATAATTCCTAATTTGATGGAATTAATTTTCTTTTTGTGGTATTTTTGATAATTATAAATTTATTATATAGTAACTCTTAAAGGAGTAACTGTCTTTTTTTAATAACATAAAGAGATAAATATATGAAAAAACCTGTGAATATCGCTTTATTTGGATTTGGAAGGATAGGTCGAAACATTTTTCGACTTGGATATGATAACCCAAATTATAAATTTGTTGCTGTTAGTGATTTTGGATCTGCTGAAGCTTTACACTATCTTTTATCGAGAGATTCTGTACATGGCTCAATGAAAGAAGACGTTAAGTTAGAAAAAAATCATTTAGTGGTTAAAGATCAATTTGTTCGAGTTATCCAAGGTGGCCGTCCTGGTAATATACCTTGGGATGCTTTTGATGTCGATGTCGTAATTGATGCGACAGGACAATCCCTATCAAGGAATGATTTAGAGTTACATTTGAAATCAGGCGCAAAGCGCGTTTTCACGACAAAGAACCCTAGGAATAAAATAGATAGATATGTAATACCAGGAATTAATGAGGAGACTATTAAAGTCTCTGACAAAGTCATCTCAACTACATCATCAACAACTCAGGTACTAGCTCTGATGATAAAAATGCTCGATGAAACATTTGGCCTTGAGAGAGCAATGATGACAACAGTCCATGCTTACACAGCAGATCAACCCTTAGCGGATGCAGCAGGTATAGATTTAAGACGTAGTAGATCTGCAGCAGAAAATATTATTCCGAATACCTCAACAGCGCCTGAAATAGTTGAGAAAATTATGCCTCAATTTTCAGGAAAATTAGACGGAATTGCTTTCAATGTCCCCGTTCCCAATGGATCCTGTGTTGATTTAACCACACAATTAAAAACTATGCCATCCATCAATGATGCGAATAATGCTATCAAAAGTTACTCAGAAAGCTCCTTAAAAGGGATTGTCGGATATACGGATGATCCAATTGTGTCCAGCGATGTGAGCGGGCGGGAAGAAACTATGGTTTTTGATGAGAAAGCAACAATGATCACAAAGGATGCTCTGCTCAAGACTTTATGTTGGTATGATAATGGCTGGGGATTTTCAAAGAGAATATTAGATATGATTGATGCATATACAAAAATTGAGGAAACATCATGAAAGTAGCAATTAATGGTTTTGGCCGTATAGGACGTTCGGTTTTTAGAATCTTAAATCAAAGGAAAGATATCGATTTAGTGGCAATAAATGATATATTTGATAAAGAGGCTCTAGCTTATTTATTGAAGTATGATACTGTTATGGGTCGTTTTTCTGAAAGTGTTGAGTTAAGTGGGGATATTTTAAAAACAGAAAGTCAAAAAGTTAAATTGATTGCAGAAAGAGATCCCGCATCATTACCATGGTCAGAAATGGGCGTTGATGTTGTAATTGAATCTACAGGAATCTTCCGCCAAAAGTCTCAATTATCTATGCATCTTAGTGCAGGAGCAAAACGGGTTATTTTAACTGTCCCTGCAAAAGATGATATAGATTATACAGTTGTCCTTGGTGTAAATGATGAGGGTCTGAAACCCGAGCATAGAATTGTCTCAAATGCATCATGCACGACAAACTGTCTTGCTCCTATGGCGAAGGTTCTTGATTCAGAGTTTGGAATTGAGTTAGGAGTTATTAATACTATACATGCTTACACTAATGATCAAAGATTGGCTGATGTTCCCCATTCAGATTGGAGAAGAAGCAGAGCTGCAGCAGAAAATGTCATTCCAACCACCACTGGTGCTGCAAGAGCAGTTGGTAAAGTTTTGCCTGAGTTAAATGGGAAATTAGATGGCATTGCAATGAGAGTACCTGTTCCCGATGGATCTGTCGTTGATTTTAATGTGAGACTAAAAAGAGATGTTAAAGTTGAAGAAATAAACGATGCAATTTATGAATCTTCTAAAAAAGATTCTCTCAAGAAAGTACTTCAATATTCTACACTTCCGGTTGTCTCTACTGATATTATTGGCAACCCTCACTCATCAATCTTTGATGCACCTTTTACCAGAGTGATTGAGGGTAATTTTATAAAGACCTTGAATTGGTATGATAATGAATGGGGATATTCAAATAGAGTTGCAGATTTAATAGGAGTCCTGAGAAATTTAGATTAGATGCTAAGTTCTTGGATATTTTTAAAATATTCAAGCGTCAAGGGATTTTGAAGTGAATCTTTGTTATCTATCCTCTTACCCTCTACAACCTTTTTAACAGCTAATTCTACCTTTTTACCACTTATCGTATAAGGTATTCCTTTAACTGCAATAATTTTCGAAGGTACGTGTTTTGGAGAACTGTTTTGTTTTATCCTAATTCTAATTTCTTCTTTCATTGAGGTGTTTAGTTCTTTTTTATCATTTAGTTCTATGAATAAAATAATTCTCTGATCTCCTCTCCAATTTTGACCGATTATAATACTATCCTTTATAAAATCTATTTCACTTACAATACGATAAATCTCGGAAGTACCGATTCTAACTCCACCGGGATTTAGAGTCGCATCATTTCTTCCATAAATTTTTAAACTGCCGCTAGAAAATATTGAAATATAATCTCCATGATTCCATATTGGTTTGTATTTATTAAAATATGTGTCATGGTACTTTTTCTTATGCTTATCGTTCCAAAAATAGATTGGCATCGAAGGAAATGCAGAAGCACATACTAATTCGCCTTTTTCATTAATTAGTGACTCCCCATTTTCATTGTATGATTTAACATTCATACCTAAACCTATGCACTGTATTTCACCCCTTTTTACAGGAAGAATAGGATTTGATAGAGCAAAACAAGATATGATATCAGTACCTCCTGAAATTGAACCTAATAAAACATCTTGTTTTACACTTTTATACACAAAATCAAAAGACTCTTCTGCTAGAGTTGATCCAGTAGATAGAATAGTTTTTAGAGAATTTAAATTAGTTTCTGTAATAGGTTTTAGATTGTTTTTTTTACATAGTTCTAAATATTTAGCACTGGTTCCGAATATTGAAATGTTAATCTTTTCCGCGATTTCCCAGAGAATATAATTATTTGGGTAAAAAGGTGAACCATCATATAATAAAATAGATGCCCCTACTGAGAGTGATGAAACTAACCAATTCCACATCATCCAACCGGAAGTTGTAAAATAAAAAATACAATCTTCTCTTTTCAAATTACAATGCAATTGAAGTTCTTTTTTATGTTGTATTAAAGTGCCACCAGATGAATGTACTATTGATTTAGGGATACCTGTTGTGCCAGAAGAATACATGATATAAAGTGGATGATCAAAAGGGAGTTGAGCAAAAGTTAAAGGGTCAGGATCTTTTGCCATAAAGTTATTGAAGTCG
>CACLYL010000003.1 GCA_902611135.1 uncultured Fidelibacterota bacterium
TATCATTCCTCAGAGCTTCACCTTCTTTGGTTTGATATTCTTCTCTAAAATGTCCTCCACATGACTCTTCTCTATCAAGAGCATCATAAATCATTAATTCACCTAGCTCTATAAAGTCAGCCAGCCTTTCAGCTTTGGATAATTCTGGATTAAATGAATTCATAGATCCTAGCACTTTAACATCATTCCAAAATTCTTTTTTGAGTTCAGATATTTGATCCAAGGACATTTTTAAATCTTTTTCATTTCTAGCCATTCCACAATTGTCCCATATGATTTTACCTAATTTTTTATGTAAGCTTTCAACAGATTGTTTTCCATTGTTTTTTATTAGTCTTTTGCTGGTTTCCTTGACTTTGTTTTTAGTTTTTAAAAACTCGTCATGTTCTACTGAAACTACATCATTGCTAATTTCTTTGGATAAATAATCTCCTATAGTATACGGCAGCACAAAGTATCCATCTGCTAAACCTTGCATTAATGCTGAAGCACCTAATCTATTAGCTCCATGATCAGAAAAGTTGCATTCTCCTATTGCATACAACCCAGGAATATTAGTCATTAAATTATAATCAACCCATAAACCTCCCATAGTGTAATGGATCGCTGGAAATATTCGCATGGGTGTTTTGTATGGATTTTCATCAGTGATTTTCTCATACATTGCAAACAAATTTCCATATTTAGCACTAATTACCCCTTCTCCATGTTTCTTTAATGCCTTTTCAAAATCAAGGTATACAGCTAGACCAGATGGACCTACTCCATACCCTTCATCACACCTTTCTTTTGCTGCCCTAGAAGCAACATCTCTTGGAACTAGGTTGCCAAAAGCAGGGTATCTTCTTTCAAGATAATAATCTCTTTCCTGTTCAGGAATTTGAGAAGGATCTCTATTATCTCCTTTCTTTTTTGGTACCCAAATTCGACCATCGTTTCTCAATGACTCAGACATCAAGGTTAACTTTGATTGATATTCTCCTGAAACAGGTATACATGTTGGATGTATCTGACAAAAGCTTGGATTTGCAAAATATGCTCCTTTTTTATGAGCCCTCCATGAGGCTGTAACATTACTTCCCATCGCATTTGTAGACAGGTAATAAACATTTCCATACCCTCCTGTAGCTAATACAACTGCGTGTGCAGAAAACCTGTGAAATGTTCCGCGGATCAAATCTTTGACAATGATGCCTCTAGCTTTTCCATCAATAGTTACGATGTCTACCATTTCATGTCTATTGAACATTTTTACATTCCCTTTCGATATTTGTCTACTTAAAGCACTATATGCACCAAGCAATAGTTGTTGACCCGTTTGACCTCTGGCATAAAACGTTCTAGATACTTGAACACCTCCGAATGACCTATTGTCAAGTGTTCCACCATATTCTCTAGCAAAGGGTACTCCTTGGGCTACACATTGATCAATTATATTTGTGCTTACTTCGGCTAATCTATGTACGTTTGCCTCTCTAGACCTGTAATCACCCCCCTTAATAGTATCATAAAAGAGCCTGTAAACAGAATCTCCATCATTTTGGTAATTTTTTGCTGCATTAATTCCACCTTGGGCTGCGATTGAATGCGCTCTTCTAGGGCTATCCTGAAAACAAAAGACTTTAACTTTGTATCCCATTTCACCTAATGAAGCAGCAGCAGATGCTCCTGCAAGTCCTGTACCAACAACAATTATTTCTAATTTTAATTTATTTGCTGGACTAACTAGAGGAACAGAAGATTTATATCTCGTCCATTTTTCCGCTAATGGTCCTTCAGGTATTTTTGAGTCGAGCATTTTTATCCTGTTAAATAAATATAGATTGGTATGGTAGCAAAAATTGTGGGAATCAAAATAGAAACTCCGATACCAAGAACATTAAGAGATGAAGAGTATTTTCTTGTTTTCAAACCAATGGTTTGGAGCCCTGATTGAACACCATGGTATAGGTGAAGGCCTAGAAAGAACATACAAGTAACATAAAACGAAGTATACCATCCTTGTTTAAAGGATTGGGTGGTTATTTGATGCAAATCTTTAATTTTTGAGCCATCTTCTAGAACTTGATATGGCATCGCTCCAAAATGCATTTCATACCAAAAACTTCTCAAGTGAACAATTAGAAACAACAACAATATTATTCCCAAGAAAGTCATGTTCCTAGATGACCAAGTACTTGTTTTAGAATCTGATGAGCTATAATATTTTACAGGCCTTGCTTTTCTGGAGAAAATAGCCAAATAAATTGTAAGAATAATATGAGATACTATAGAAAAATATGTTAATAATGAAAGAACAAACACCGCAGGGTTTGTAGTCATAAATAAGGCATATTTATTGAACTGTGTTTTCCCTATATCACCGGGTATAAATAGTTGTAAGTTCCCTGCTAGATGGCCTAATAAAAACACCACTAAAAAAAGCCCTGACAACGAGGCCAAAACTTTTCTGAATATTGTAGAGGTTAAATATGTTTTCAAATTATTAAACTATGTTAATTCGCTTTAAATTTACTGAATTTCCTTTAATGTCGCACGAAGATTAATAAGCTTTGGATCATAATTTTTGAAGTTGCAGACTGAAAGGTCCTTTCTCAGCTACAATTTTAAAGAATTTTTCAAATAATACCTCCTCGCCAAGCCCTCGTTTTTTTAATCCTAAAATTGCTAATTCCCCAAACCAACTATTCCAATATGAATATTTTTTGCCTTTTACGGTTAAAGCATTTCCATCTAAACTCAAGGAGGCATTATTAAATTTAATCCTATCTTCATAACTCCATGTGCTTGTTTCAGCTAGTATCTTTTTCCTAATAGAATCTTCGGTTAGAACACCTGTCCAAAATGCAACAGGTGCCATTTCGTAACCAAAAGGAGGACGGTCTGCTCCTCGGACCTCAATAAATCTTTTTATTCTAACATTTGTAAAAATCTGATGTAAAGAGCTATTGATATCTTCATCCCTCAATTCTCCTCTTTTGTCGAGGTTAGTTAATCTATCTAAAATAGTTCCTTCAGAGGCTTTAACTTTGCCTTCCCTGTCAACTTGAAAAATATTTGGTACTTTTAAAATATAGTCAATATAACTATCCAGAAGACGGCTTGAATCTCTTATCCCATGATCAATTAAATTTTTACATCTTCTATTATCTGTTTTTTCCCATATAATATTACGAAGATTGTCTTTTTTAGCTCTTTTACCTTCTTTAAATGGGCTATTGGAAAAAAGAAATGCACAAACTGGGTTTAAACAGTCTGCTATGAACACCATCTCATTTAATTCACGCTCGCTTGTAAAATCAAAGTTTATTTGAACACTTGCAGTGTTTCGCATCATCCACTTACCCATCGTTCCATTTTTTTTCATACTTTCATCCATTAAAGTATACTTTTTTTCATTTATTAATTCTACTTGTTCAGGAGAAAATTTTGGTTCAACGCCAAAACTGATAAGTTTCAGATTGTTTTTTGATAAGTGCTCCTCTAGTCTAAATTTGTGTACTTTTTGATCTTCGCTTAACTCGATTAAACTTTTTCGAGCAGGACTTGACCATTCAACCTGGCCACCCGGCTCCAAGGAATAATATTCAAAGCTCTTTTTAAGATCTTTAACTAAATCAACTCCAGAAAAACTTTCTCCACTATTTACAGGCATCCTTTGCTCGTTCGTATTGTATACGATGACCTCTTCCTCCATACCAACTTTTTGATTTTTTGGAGAAACCATTGAAGAAAGGATGAAAGATTTAATTTTTGTTTTGATATTCAAAGAATTTATAAAAGTTTATAAATTATCCAATTCCCCAGATAATTATACTGCAAATTAACGATATAATAGGCAGGCCAATAAACATTCCTCCATTAATTTCATTCATTCTTTTTGGAGTATCTCCCATATCATTGAATTTGAATTGAACCGTTTCTACCTTTCCAGATTCAACGTAAACTGTTTCAGCTCCATAAAGTTCATTGTTATTAACAATTGGATCGGCGCTTACGAACTGAAGTGAGTTTTTTAAGGAAAGGTGGTTGTAGATTGCAGAAAAACCACTGACTTGATGCCATCCCGGCTCCACTTGAATAGGTTTATTTAACGGTGTATCACCAACATATTTACTATCAACGTAAATAGGTATTCCGTCAATATTTGCATCTACCTTTATACCTCCGTAAAAGAAGTAAGAAAACCCAGGGTCAGTAATTCTTTTAGGAAACGATTTTGGTACAGAATATTTATCTCTTTTATGAGGTTCATAGTAATCTAGATTTTCTGTTTCATCCGGGAAACTCCAATTGGGATGATATCCGGAATATGTACTTTTATTTTGAGGAAATCTATCATTCAACCAATCATTACTCTGCCCAGTATTAAAGTCATTGTTTTGTTGCTCACTCTTTTCAAAAATTGAATCAGTTAGTAAGGAATTAGTGCTTTTATCATCCTCCTGATTCCACTTAACTCTTGTTTTTATAGAACCCAACAACCTATTAGTTGAAAAATTATTAGGTTTAGACTTTTTAGATTCCACTTTTTCTTGATTTTCACTTTTCTTTTTTGGAATAATTTTATCTTTGAAAAAGGAGTATGTCCCCTCAAGATTAGTATCTTCAACAATGAAATCACCTGTGTCTTGATTTACGTATAATTCCTTCCCTGCTACATGGTTTTCACGCTCAATTAAAGCTGAATTTGGGCTAGTTTCTTCACCTGGGTGATTCGTTGTATATAACTTATTGTGAAATTTAAATATTGAATTTGGGCCAAGTTCATCTCTCGCTTTATTAAATGCATTTTTAAAATCAGTATTGTATTTCGGGAAAGTCGAATCATCAGCTTGATTAAATATAGATTGAGTTTTAGACCCATCGCTTGAAAAGGAATAGTGAACCTTATTATCCGTATGAATAAATAAGGCTGTATACGACAATTTTTTATAATTAATCACGTCATATCCCTTTACTGGCTTATCAACTAAAATCGCAATTTGAATTGATTCATCAAAATCATCAATAACAATTTGTTTTATGTCTTCAGCGTAAAAGTTTTTCGATATCTTAGTACTATTGGAAGCAACTCCTAAAAGTGTTATGTAAATCCAACCCCTATCTGATTTCCAATCAACTATGTCACTATCTTTAATAGGCTTGCTGTAATCGATCCTCACCATAATGCCATTTCTTTTAATATTATAAGAAATATCACTTAGGACAGATCCATTAACTTTACACAAAATTATAACTACAATACATTTTAAAAATGTAAGATTCAAAGAGAACTCCGCATGAGTAGGTCTTAAATTACCTTATGAATTTTAATTATTATTTTTATATTAAAGCAAGAGATAGATTAAACACCCTATCTTCATATATAGTTAAAGATATAAAATATCAAATCTTTATTTATTTGAATTGAATAAAATTTATTGAATATATAAACTCGGATTATGAAAAATCGACTAAAAAGGGTATTTTGTTTTTTAATCTTTTATTTCTTTATGGATTTATATTCTGGAACAGTTTCTATTAAAACATATTATACTTTAACTAGTTTTGGCACGAAGACAAAAGAGCTAAAAAATTCTGTAATTATAACATATGATGAAAATGAATTTTTAGTAGATAGCTCTGTTTACAGTCATGATATACCTTTAAGTGAGAAATATGTCTATGTTGTTGGCGCGAATGAAGGATTAAAGCTAAAAAGAGAATTTGGAAGAGAAAAAGTATTATCGTATCAATTTGAAAACGATAGTCTTGGTCGGAGAATTGAAACCACACTGGTGGGCCCTGGAGACTCTATTTATTGGAAAGAATACATTAAATATGATATCAATGGAAATAAGGTAAAAAAGATAAGATACAACCCTGAAGAAGCGCTAAATCCAAAGATGATCCCAAGTGAAAAAAGGTATGGTGCTCTTATCTGGGGAGAAATATATGATTATGATAGCACTGGTCAAATTTTAGAAAAAAAAGAAATTTATGATAACTACATTCTAGAAATAACACGTTTCAAAATAGACTCTTTGAATCAGACAAAAAAGATTGATGAATATTTTGACCCCTCTGTAATAGTGAGAACAATATACTATCATGATGAAAATAATAGGTTAATGAAAGAAATATCTGTTGGGAAGTATGGAAATTCAATAGGTTCAAAGACTTATGAATATGATATTCTTGATAGAAAGGTAAAAATAACTACTTATGATAATAATGGGTTAATGGAGGAAATTATAAAGTTTGTTTATGATAATAAAAACTCTAAAACATATAAAAGTTATGTAGATTCCTCATTGGAAATATTTTTAAAGAAGGAAACTTTATTTAATGGCGAAGGGAATCCCTATATTGAAGCTATAATTGATGGGAAAGATAGAGTTTTAGAAAAAAATGTCTTTTTTTATGATACTTTAGGGAGAACAAGTCAAGTTAAACAATATGATTTGTTTAGACATAATGAGTTTGATAATGTTCAGCTACCAATCAAGGTTAATATATATGAATATTAAAAACAATTAACTTTATTTAAATTAATATTATTAAAATCAGAGAAAAAAATGAAGAGCATTGATATAAAAAGTCTTATTATAGGGATACTAGTTACTATACTTACGATTTCTGTTTTTGGATTTAAAGCAAAATCAGATGAGTTTGGGCATCTAGTAGTACGAAGCTTAACTATCGAAGATGATAGGGGCGTAATAATGGGTTATCTAGGCAATGGTTACATGCAAACATACAATCAATATGGAGAACCTACTCTCTTTATAGGGACAGGAAAGGATGGCGGTGGCTACATGAGAGCATTTAATGGAAATGGTGATGAATCAGCATATGTAGGCACTGGACGAATGGGCGGAGGATATATCAGAACTTATAATAATTCAAAAGAAGAAACCTCTTATTTAGGGACAGGCTCTGATCATGCTGGGCAATTAAGGATATATAATAAGGAAGGTGAGACCTCATCTTATTTAGGAGAAGGATATTTACAAGCCTACAATCAATTTGGAGAAAGAACGCTATTTTTAGGCACGGGTTCTAGTGGTGGAGGGTACCTCAGAACATATAATTTTGATGGACAAGAAACCGTTTATGTGGGAACCGGGGCTGATAGTTCTGGACAAATGAGAATCTATGACTCCGCAGGCGAGACAGGAACATTTATTGGGAGCGGTTATTTTAGAACATATAACCAATTTGGAAAAATGTCAACATTTTTAGGCAATGGAAGAGATGGCGGCGGCTATTTAAGAACAAATAATAAATTCGAGACAGAAACTGCATTTTTGGGTACTAACAATTCAAATGAAGGTCTTGTCAATTTAAATGATAAGTTTGGCCAAAGTTTTTGGATACGATTAAATAAAGGAGATTAATATTTTTTACATCCTTTTGACTTTATCAGCTCTTCTTGTTAATTTAGTGGTTAAAAGGTAACCGAGGAAAGGTTAGAAGTAGTTCTATCCGTAAATAATATCTTTTCAACTGTTCAGAAAAAGAGGAACTAACCATGCGGAAAATATTGGTTTTTTTCATATACTTTTTATCACTTACTATGCCTCAAAATGAAGGCTTAGTTAAAACTTATTATCCTAACAATTTAGATCCGAAAAAGTTAGGTGCCATTGAAACAGAAGGCAATTTTTCAAATGGCGTTCGAAATGGTTTGTGGATGTTTTGGTATGATGGTGAAGCTTACAATGATTGGGGAGAAGATGATGATCCTTTAACTGACGATGAGGGCAATCTTAATGGGCAATGGGATTCTACTGAAGTAGTAACCATTGATTTAAATGGGGACGGTTTTTTTTCAGAGCCAAATAAAAAAATGGAAGGTTCATATGTAAACGGCGACAGGGAAGGTGATTGGCTATTATATTACAATAATAAAGATAATACCAAAAAAGAACAATCCTCCTACAAATCTGGAAAACTAGATGGACCTTTGACAAAATGGTTTGAAAATGGGAATAAAATTGAAGAGGGAAACTATGAAGAAGGTAGACAAAGTGGAATATGGACATGGTATTACGAAACTGGTATAAAAAAGGAAGAAACCCAATTCATTGATGGACAACAAGATGGTTTGTGGACTCAATGGTTTCCAGATGGACAAAGAAAGTCTGAACGAACATTTACCAATGGAGAGAGAGATAGTAAATGGACCTCTTGGTACAAAAATGGAAATAAAAGACTTGAAGCAAACTACAAAAATGGTAAACTGAGTGGCATGTGGACCTCTTGGTATGAAAATGGAATCATTAAGGAAAAGTCAGGAAACTATAAAGAGAATAAGCTAGAAGGACAATGGACATATTGGGCAGAGGATGGAAGAAAAACAAGTGAGACAACTTATAAAAACGGTAAAAAAAGTGGGCCTGTTAAAAATTGGAACGCGGATAATACGAAAGTTTTAGACGGCTTTTATGAAAGTGGAGAAAAAGATGATACATGGACCTTCTGGTATGATGATGGTATTATGAAGGCTAAAGAAGGATATCAAAATGGAAAACGACATAACAAATGGATCTGGTGGGATCCTGAAGGCATTAAAATTAAGGAAGGTGAATACAAAAATGGAGTTAAACATGGTACTTGGATTAATTGGAACAATTCTGAAGACAAATCTATTGAAGAGACATATTTAAATGGTAAAATAAATGGAATGGTTACCATTTGGTTTGATAATGGAAATAAGGATCGAGAAGGCGTAATAAGAGTAAACGAGCCTGAAGGGAAATGGTCCTATTATTATCCTGACGGAGAACTTGATTTTATTTTTGACTATGGAACCGGACTTGAACGAGTTCGTATTTCAGAACTCGAAAATAGGGATGGAATATTCTACAAGATCGGTAAATATAAGCCCTATTCAGGAATGGTAATAGAAACTGGTGGTATAAAAGACTACTTGCTGTTAGGCAGATTTCAATCTGGAAAAAGGGATGGGCAATGGGTTCAGTGGTATCGAAATGGTCAAAAAGAAGTTGAAGGAATTTATTACAGAGGCAAAAAGCATGGAGAATGGACTCTATGGTATGAAGAAGGGAACTTAAAAGAACAGGGAACATTTGATATGGGTAAAATTGATGGTATTTACAAGTACTGGTATCTAAATGGACACTTAAAAGTTGAACAATCATATCACAAAGGAAAAGAGCATGGAAGGTGGACTTGGTGGTATGAAAATGACCGCACCCTAACCTTCACCGATGGTGTTTGGTCGTACAATGGGAAAGAATACCAGGCAGAAAATGATGAAGAACTCTGGAATTGGTGGTGGTATTTAAATGACAACAAGCAGAAGGAAGGCCACTATCTTGATGGTGAAAAGAATGGGATATGGACATGGTGGTATGATAGTGGTATAAAGCAATCTGAGGGAAGTTATGTTGATGATGAAATGGATGGGGCTTGGTTTTATTATAATCTTGATGGCTCTATTGCAGAAGAGAAGGGGTTTGCTGAAGGGCAATTAAATGGGAAAACAGCCACATGGGTTACCCCCGAAGAAAAACAAAGCGAGAAATTTTACAAAAATGGTAAACTAGATGGCCCAAGTACTAATTGGGTTAATGGCTACCGAACCACAATGACAAATTATAAATTAGATAACCCTGATGGTCCATGGGCGATTTGGTATCCAAAATCAGATCAAATTAAAGAAAAGGGTTATCATCAAGTAGGAATAAAAGAAGGATTAACAACATATTATTACAAAGATGGTACTATGCAAAGAGAAGGGTTTTTAAAGCAAGGTTCTCCAAATGGAATTTGGACATATTGGAATTCAAAAGGAGAGAAAGATTTTGAATTTGATTTTGGCGAAAATCTTGAACACATCATATTAAATCAACTAGTTGAGCGAGAATCAGTATTTTACAAACCAGGAGAGGATCGACCATTTACTGGTGTAATCACCGATGAGAATGCAGACGCCGGTTATTTGTTTTTAGGTAGGACAAATAAGGGTAAAAAAGACGGCCCCTGGATAAAATGGTCTCCTTCAGGAAAAAAAGTCCCTGAGATCCTTATAGTTGATGTACCAGTACCTGAACCAAAAAAACCATGGAGCGGTGGAAAAGAAGAGCAGGGAGGATACAAGAATGGTGAAAAACATGGTCTTTGGACTGAATGGTACGATAATGAAAATATTAAATCACGAGGGACTTATGACGAAGGAATAATGAACGGAAAATGGACTTTTTTCTATGAAAATGGAATAAAAGAAAAAGAAGGAAACCTTTTAAATGGGAAAGCTGATGGTTTGTGGGTATTTTACGATAAAAAAGCGAATAGAGTTCAAGAAGGGTCCTTTTCAAAAGGTTCAAAAGAAGGAAAATGGTCAGCATGGTTTGCAGATGGTAGACTTTCAGAGGGATACTATCTTAATGGGAAAAAAGATGCCACTTGGACTAGCTGGTGGGACAATCAAAAAAATCTAAAAGAAATGCAAGGTTCATATAAAAAAGGAAAAATGGTTAATAAGTGGTACTTTTATGATCCGAGCGGTAATCTAAAAGAGATCCGATATTTCTCACCAAGTTTTTAATAACAATAATAAATAATGCAGGAGCAATAACTTTGAAATACGTATATCTATTTGGAAATCAGGAAGCTGAAGGAACGGCTGAAATGAAAAATCTGCTTGGAGGTAAAGGAGCAAATTTAGCAGAAATGAATTTACTTAAAATACCAGTGCCTGCTGGCTTTACAATCACAACAGATGTTTGCACACATTATTATGATAATGATTGTAATTTTCCTGCTGGATTAAATACTGAAATTTTAAATGCCATAAAACAAACCGAAAATGCAATGGGTGCAAAATTTGGAGATGATGAGAATCCTCTATTGGTCTCAGTACGATCTGGAGCTAGAACATCAATGCCGGGGATGATGGAAACCGTTTTAAATGTGGGATTAACATCGAAAACAATTCCTGCTCTAATAAAAAAAACTAACAACCCACGATTTGTTTATGATGCCTACCGAAGACTTATTATGATGTATGCAGACGTAGTCATGGAAAAGGGTGGTGGTGCGGAAATTGAGAGAGAAAATGGAATACGCCACAAACTTGAAAGTTTATTAAGTGAATATAAGAAAAATAAAGGTTACAAAAACGATACAGACTTAAATGGAGATGATTGGAAATCATTATCCAAAAAATTTAAAAACCAAATTAAAGAATCTTTAAGAAGTGAATTCCCAGACGATCCTATGGAACAATTAATGGGAGGAGTTGAAGCGGTCTTTAAGAGTTGGAACGGGGAGCGTGCGATTAACTACAGAAAAATTGAAAACATCCCAGATAGGTGGGGTACTGCAGTTAATGTTCAAGCAATGGTATTTGGTAACATGGGCCCTAATTCAGCTACAGGAGTCGCATTCACAAGAAATCCTGCTAATGGTGAAAATAAATTTTTTGGTGAATGGTTAACTAATGCGCAGGGTGAAGATGTTGTTGCTGGATTGCGAACACCAAATCCTTTAAATGAAGATACAAAGACAGAGGACACTGAAAATTTACCCTCACTCGAAACTTCAATGTCTGAAATTTATAGTGAATTATTCAAAATAAAAGTCCAACTTGAAAAACATTACTCTGATATGCAAGACATTGAATTTACAATCCAAGAGGGAAAGCTTTGGATGCTTCAAACTAGAGTAGGGAAAAGAACTGGATCAGCGGCAATCAAAATGGCTGTTGATATGAAAGAAGAAGGGATGATTAGTAAAGAAGTCGCATTAAAACGGGTTAATCCAGAACAGATTGATGAATTATTACATCCTAGGTTAGATAAAAAAAATGAGAATGAAGCTACGCTTTTAGCTAAGGGCCTACCAGCTGGACCAGGTGGAGCATCAGGAAGAATAGTTTTTACCGCTGATGATGCTGAATCATGGCATAAAAATGGTGAAAAGGTTATCTTAATAAGAGAGGAAACCTCTCCTGAAGATGTCCATGGAATGCATGCATCAGAAGCTATATTAACAGCTAAAGGCGGGATGACATCCCATGCTGCCCTAGTTGCTAGAGGATGGGGAAAATGTTGTATTGTTGGATGTAGCTCTATTCAAATAAACTTAGAGAAAAGGGAAGTTGAAGTTGCTGGTCAGATCTTAAAAGAGGGTGACTGGGTGACTATGAATGGCACAAAAGGATACTTGTATAGGGGACAATTGGAATTAGTTCCTGCAGATCCAGATAGTCACAAAGAATACAAAGTTCTCATGAATTGGGCTGATGAAATTAGAACCCTCAAAATAAGAACAAATGCTGAAAGCCCTTCAGATGCAAAACAAGCAATAGTATTTGGCGCAGAAGGAATAGGTTTGTGCAGGACAGAGCATATGTTCTTTGATGAAAAAAGAATAATTGCTATGCGAAAAATGATTCTAGCAGATGATCCTGTTGAAAAGCGATCAGCCGTTATGGGCTTATTGCCATTTCAAAAAGAAGATTTTAAAGGTATTTTAAAAGCCATGGCGGGAAAACCTGTGACAATTCGATTACTAGATCCGCCTTTACATGAATTTATTTCTCTCGATAATAGTCAAATTAAAGATCTTGCTAATGAACTTGGTCTAAAGAGTAATTTAATTGAAAAGAGAATTTCCAGCTTACATGAGTTAAATCCAATGCTTGGACACCGTGGCTGTAGATTAGGTATTGCCTTCCCAGAAATAACAGAGATGCAATCAAGAGCTATTCTAGAGGCCTCTGCTGAATTAATTAAGGAAAACATATCTGTCCATCCTGAAATCATGATACCACTGGTTGGAAATGTTGAAGAATATAAGAACCAAGCTGATATAGTCAAAAAAACAGCTGAAAGGGTTCAGAAAGAGACAGGTGTGGAATTAAATTATTTAATTGGGACAATGATTGAATTACCAAGAGCATGTCTCACTGCAAATGAAATAGCAGAGCATGCCGAATTTTTTAGTTTTGGAACAAACGATTTAACCCAAACCACCTATGGTTTTAGTAGAGATGATATAGGTTCTTTTCTTCCGGAGTATTTAGATAAAAAGATCCTGCCCTATGATCCGTTTCAAAGTATTGATAAAAAGGGCGTGGGAAGGCTACTCTCACTTGCCGTAAAGGAAGGACGAGATGTTAATTCGGAGCTTAAAATTGGTATATGTGGTGAACATGGTGGTGATCCGTCTTCAATTCAATTTTGTAAAGAGAATGGTTTAGACTATGTAAGCTGTTCTCCATTTAGAGTTCCTATTGCAAGGTTGGCAGCAGCTCAATCTGAACTAAAATAAAAGTAATAGAAAAATAAAAAGCCTCAATTATTTGAGGCTTTTTATTTTTTAAAGACTTACTTTATGATTAAAGGTATTACTACTCTACCATTTCACCACCAGATAACATATCTTCTAAGTTTATAGTTCCATCATCAGCTAATTTTTTTGCCCCAACAACAACCTGCTTTCTCGCTCCTTCTACCTCTCTCTTTGCAACAGCGCCCTCTACTGGCTCAAACATTGCTTGCTTTTTACCGGGCAAACTATCAATAATTTTATCTACAATTTCTTTATCAAGGCCTTTTAAGGCTAATGCAAGCGCCTCAAGCTCAATTCCATTAAATAAATCTCTTTTAACATTATCAGGAAATTTTTCCAATATATCATCAAAAGTTAAGTGATACTTTTTAACTTCTTTAAATAACTCAGGGTTTTCATTTTGAAGAGTTTGCAAATACTTTTCTTCCTCAGCAGCATCCATATTCCCAATAATGTCAGCAATCTCTTTTCCTCCACCTCTAGAGAATTCTGTTGTTCTAGGCAAATAGGTTGCTTTTTCTTTCATTCTGGCTGCTACCTCTATAACACCTTCCAGTGGAATGTCCTCTAATGATCCTAGCTCTAATAAGATTTGCCCTTTTATTTTTGGATCTACCTTATCTAAAATCTTCATTCTTTGATCAGGCTCTAATTGAGCCATAATCATCGCAATTACAGGTGAATCTTCGTTTTCGACGAGAGCGTTTAATTGCTCCTCATTTAAATCTTTCAAAAACTCAAATGGCTGGATAGGACCATCTTCTTTGTCAACCGTTTCAAATTGTTCGCTCAAGAAACCAAAATAAAACTCTTCCATCACTCTTTTTTTCACAGAATATGAAACAGCCTCCATCTCCCGAACTGTAGATCTTATCTTTCTAATATTTGTTTTAGACAGCCCCTTCACTAACGACAGGGCTAGACTTTCTCCCACTACGGAGAAAAGAATGGCTACTTTTTGTAAACCTGAAAGCATATGGTAATCATTAATCATTTTATTAATCCTATTTCTTATTCATCTTCTGTTTCTTCACCTTCCTGCTCCTCATCATTAGAACCTTCTTCTACAGCTGGTTCAGCAGCTGGCGCTGGTGCTGGCTGCTCCAACCATTCTTGAACAATTGTCGAGGTTTTTGCGGGTTGTCCAACGCTCATAGAAACAACTGATTTTCTTATATCGTCAATTTCACTTTTTAAAACATTTGGATCATCTGAAACTGGAATTGATTTTGCTGCAGCTTGAGACCCTTGAGATAAAATTTCATCCTCTCTAATTTTATTTACTTCATCTTGTACTGGCTGAGCATTTCTATCGACTGTCTCTTCTTTTTTCTCCTCTTTCTTACTTCCTGGTGGCTTTTTCCTTCTTTTTCTTCTCCTAACAGGGGGTCTTTGCGGAGGATACATCATCCATGGAGGCATAGGGGGCGACACCATGTTGTTTGTTTGATTTTTTCTACCCTTAATTAACACAAAAATAAGTATAGCTAGTAATAAAACAGCAACTCCGGATACTATATAAAGTATTAACCTTGAGCTGTCAAAAGATGTCTTAGCCTCCTCTTGGACAACAACTAATTCTGCTTGGGCAGCATCAAGAGCTAATAACTTAGCTTGTATTAGAGAATCTTGCATTTGTTTCTCTTGTTCTCGAAGCGCTATTTCTGATTGAATTTTAGCTTGTGCTTTCATTGCAGCATCAGCTGAGTCCTGTAACATTGCCTGAATAAGAGTTCTTTGCAAGTTTTGAATCTCATTATCCAGCATGGCAAACCTTGAGGAATCAACCTTTGATTGATCATTAGATTTGTTATCATTTTTCATGGTAAGCATTTCTTTAAGTGCTTCTATTTCACTTTCTAATTTAGAATTCCTAATGGAATCTCTTCTCATTAATTCTTTCTTTTCATATTCTGCAGCTTCCTCCAATCTTTTTCTTTCAAGTTCAGCCATCTGGCTTTCAAGAGATGCTAAATCCTGTTCACGACGTAAAGACTGTTCATTTTTGTATTTCTCAATATCTTCTTTCCAACTACTTGATTCACTAACTCGTCTCTGCTCTAAATTCTCAATTTTTTCTGCAATGTTTTTTAACATTATTTGCTCAGCAGATTTTTGATCTCTTCTTTCTTTAAAGCTGGCTGTCATAATTGTTATTTTATCTCCGCGGGATCTGTCAAATTTTGAAGATGCCATAGTTAACTGTCTGATATTTTCAATAAGTTCTGGCGCGGCACCTTCTTGCAATATTAGGGCAATATCCATTCTCTTCACTTCAGCTCTGGATGGTCTTTTTCGGGATACAACTTTATCAACAAGCTCTTTTCCCTCCTCTTCACCCTCCGCAATACTATTTTGTATCGGCTCCATAGTCCTTGGTGAAATCGGATTAGATTGCGTAACAGGAGTTCTCATTTTCGATTTTTGTTGAGTTACATCTACTTCAAAACCCGGTATTGGTAGACCAATGGAATACGATTCATTTTGATTGTTTATATTCTCATTTTCTTGCATCATATTTTCTTGCATTTTTTGGAGAACATTTGCTGTTTGCTCAGCAGGAGACTCTGCTTTTTCTTTTTTAGTATCCCTAGGAGAAAAGACGGTTATTTGCTCGTTAACTTCATCCAAAACTTCTAACTCAACATCTACGTTGATTACGTATTTATGAGAATCGATAATTTTAGACAGAGCATCTTTTATTCTATCTCTTATGTTATTCTCAACCATAAGTTTTTGAGATAAATATCCACTCCCCTGACTGAAGAGAACAGTGAATAAAATACAACTCCCGAATAGTCGGATAAACTGCTTTTTAACTGTTTTCATTTGACACTCCTCGGTATGTGTTTTCACAATTAGTCATATTAAATATTAAGATCCGCTATCTTAATAGACGTTATGTTAAAATTTAAGTCATCAACCATCTTTTGACCTTTCTTGTGCTGCTAAATTATCAGCTGTGGTAGCTAAAAAAGTTATTTGCAATCTTCTATTATTTGCCTTCATTTCTGGTGTAGCATTCCAGCCTAATACAGTTGGAAGCTCAAATGTGTTCCCAGATGCTTCGTTCGTGTAGGTTTGTTTTTCATTCCAGGTAAGTTTTAATGGACTGTACATTGGATTTTCAGATTGATAATCAGCCAGTTGTTTTGGCGTCCAATCACCGTAACCTGCAGCAATAAGTCTAATTGCTTTTATTCCACCCCTTTCAATCATATATCGAACAGCCGCAGCTCCCCTTGCTGCAGAAAGTTCCCAATTTGAAGGAAAACGTTTTCTCCATTTCCTAGGCATTGGGTCACTGTCAGAATGACCAGCAACTTCAACATTAAAAGGACTTACTTTGATCTTAGGAATAATATGTTCATCTAACAACTTTTTCAATTCGGATTTTAGTTTTGCATCACCTGATTTAAACGAATAATCACCATCAATATTCACTATTAATCCCTTTAAGCTTGTTTGAATATCAATCGGGGAATCCCCTTTAGGACTTTCCTTTTCTAATTGTTCAATAGACTCTTCCATAGCCGCTTTAACTTCAGCAAGAGTTTTTAGTGGTTCAAATTCACCTTCATCTTCAGCCCCTTCAGCCTCAATTTCACTACCTAAAGATTTCCCTTCTGAATTTGCCATTTCCTGAAGCTTGACAGGATCCATGGTTGAAATAGCTGCAAGCAACACGAAAAAAGCAAATAATAACGTCATCATGTCAGCAAAGGTTCCAAACCATCCAGGTAGACCCTCTTCAACAGAGTCAGCTCCTGCTTGAAACCCTTTAGAAAATGCTTTTTTTTCTTTGGGGTCCATTTATTTTATTCTCTTTTCCATTCATTTGGAGGGATGTATGAATTTAATTTTTCTCTAACAATTAGGGGGTGTTTTTTTTGAGCAATCAACTTTGCTGCTTCTACTAGTAATGCTGCAGACATCGATGTTATATTGGTTTTATTACCCATCTTTTGAGCCATTGGTAAAAAAAACAAGTTTGCAAAAACTGCTCCATAAAATGTTGTTATCAATGCAGCCGCCATTCCGGATCCTAAATTATCAGCTCCTCCTGGTTCTCCAAAACCAGCTAACATAAGTACTAATCCAATAAGAGTCCCAACCATACCCCATGCTGGAGATAAATCTCCCATCGCTTTTAACATATCTGTTTGAAGCTTCTCTCTTTTTTCTCTAAATTCGATCCTTGTCTCCATTATTTCTACCACTTCATCTGCGCCCATTCCATCAACGACCAGCTGGACACCGTCTTTAAAAAAGTAAGTTTTGATACCATCAACACTCTTTTCGAGATCCGAAGCTCCTTTTCTTGCTACTTCAGCTATGCCACAAGCTTCATCCACCAAAGGACCCATTTTATCATCAGCAGGTTTTAAAACCGCCCCAATAGCTTTACCAAGTGCAATAACATGGGGAAGCGGAAAAGCAACAAAGATTGAAGCAATCATTCCTCCTAGGACAATCCCTAAGCTTGGGACATCAATAAAGTTTCCAAAGTTTCCAGCAGCACCAGTAGCAAATGCTATTGCCATACTGCCCACAATGGCGCCCAGACCAAGGACAACGCCAACAATAAGAGCTATATCCATTTAATTAGTCTCCTTCTATACTTGCATTTTTTAACTTATTTTCATGCAAAGCTTTTAAAATATTTCTAACATCAGTGTATTCCGGGTCTAACCTTAAAGCAAGATTCCAGTTAATTGTTGCTCTTTGCACATCGCCCAACTTGTAATAAATTGAACCTCTTCTAGCATAAGCCAAAGCTAAATTTGGATTTAATTCTAGAGCTAAATCAACTTCCTTCAATGCTTCTCGATAATCACCAGCATAAAAATATCTAAGAGATTTAGACAAGTGCCTCAGTGCTTCGTTCATATTTTTTTCTGAAACGTTAGATTCTAATTTTATACTAGTTAAGGAATCAGACAAGAATTTTGTATTTTGCTCCATTGCAGATAGCCTAACGAGTAAGTTTCTCATTTCGTTGTTCATTAAAGACATTGAGTCTCTTAAAGTTTCTACTGCAATGTTTGCCATCGCGATCGTTGAATCTCTGTGCAATGGTATGAAATTGTCTTGGTTAAATTCCTTATTAGGTCCATAGATATTCATTGGCGCCGAAGGCCCTCCTGGCAAATTTCTACTTTGTCCCTCTCTTGGAACTTCCATGCTAAACCCTATAGAAATTCCAGAATGTCCGAGCCAATAAGCATCTTGCCAGTTTGGAATTTGATCTAAGTGGGTGAACCCTAGGTTCAGGCGGTAATCCGAGGTAAGGGGGATGCGGAGTCCCACATTGACACCCGATCCGTCGAATTCACCCACAATATCCATTCCTCCCCATCTAGCAAAATATGGGGTTTTAAGTCCAAAGCCAATAAATATTCCAGCGTTACTTTCTGGAGCATTTTCAACACTATCAGAAAGTGCTGAATTTACTGTTGTAGTATCATTTACGAATCTTGAAACAGGGGCTAGCCCTCCTGTTCCAAAACCAAAATAAGTATTCATTTTATACTCACCTAAATCTTTTTCGCTACCTAAAACTACAAAAAAAGATAACAATTCCGTGTTTAAATTTAAAATTCCTTCTTCATCAGATGAGCTCTCGAAAACGACATCCTGTAAACCTACCGATAAAGAAAGATCATTATACATATAAACTCTTTGTTGAAAATGAAATCCAAATTCAACAGGAGGATTATATTGTGATTGCAGTAGGTTCTCAACTCTTGTTGTATCTGCTCCTTTAACAGCAGAGAACCCAAATCCAAAACCTCTATTTAACTCTATGTCAAAAAAAACACCACCTGAAGTATTCATAGGATTGAAATTATGAATTTCAGCTCCTACGCCTGTCCTAAAGAGGTATGGAGTTTTCATTGTACTTGTTGTTGGTATTCTCATCATATACCCAGGTCTTGTGTAGGCAACTCTCGTTGATCCATACAAAAACTGAAAGAAGGATACTATAATTACTATTTTTTTCGATAAAGCCATTATACAATATCAACTTTCTACTGATATTCCTCCCAATCAATGACATATGAGTATCCTATAAAAGCACCGAAATCATTAGGAACATACAAGTCAAACTTCCCAATTGCGCCAGGCAATAAGCTTGCATCAGAAACAATACCCGTATCAAAAGTGTTGTAGGAGCCTTTGACAAACGTAGTTAATGTTTTTGTTTCACCGCTCCAATTTTTTCTAAAGACAAAGTCAACTTTCACGAAATCAGCTCTTCGACCTCCAATATTTTTGATTTCTCCGTTAAATATAATATTACCCTGCCCATCTTTCTTTTCAGAAATATTTCCAACTAAAACACAATTAGCTGAAAACTTTGCACTTGCATTTCGTGAAGATGAATTATTGGCTGATGTATACTTTGGTTGAGCCAACTTTGGCATTGGAGGAGGAGAATAACTATCCCTGATCTGCTCTGGTACATACTCTTGAGTATCTTCAGTAATTACATTATCAACTATTCTTACAACTTGAGCTCTATCCACGATTAAATATCCGACCAAAGTCTCAACTTTTAAGGATTTATCATCTTGATAAATTATCTTTCCAAATACGGTGCTGCCATTCTTTAGTATAATTTCTTTAGAGTATATAGTAAGTGGATTTACCCACATTTTACTTAAAGCTTTCAAATCATCTATCTCTTGAGATATATGTTTAAACTCGGCTGATAATTTCTTGATTTCAAAATTAAGCTCATTCAAGATGAAGTCTTTATTTGGCCCACCTACCGATGACGGTGTTTGGGGTACAGAAACCGACAATTGGCTTGCCATGTTTTCACTGATAGACTCTCTTTTGACTTGCTCTTCAGGCTCAGGTTTTTTTAGTTCTGCTAGGACAAGCTCTATCTCTGTATTTTCGGACAAATCCACTTCTTGCTCAGCTACAAGATTATTCATAGTAGCTCTAACAGTATAAACCCCTTCCTCTAACTTCTCTTTGAACTTACCTTTTCGACCTGTCTCTATTTCTTCTTCTACTTCCCCATCAAGGAGAAACGCTATCTTTGCACCCTTTACACCTTCCTGGCTTGGATCTAATACTTGTCCCTCTAGTTTATACTTTTTAGCATAAACAAATCCGCCTAAAAGAAAAAAGGCTGCTATAGCGAACAAAAAATGCCTTTTAAGGCTTTTTATTAGTGTCATGATTTACCTCGGATTATGAACACTTCTCGCAACTAGTTGCGCTAAAGCTGGAAGATTTTAAGGCAAAATCTGGAATGTGTCAAGAAATTATAAAACTTTATCTCATTCTTTGCTTCATGTGTAAAAAATGACTACTCCCAAAAGTTCTTCAATAGATCTCGCCGCCGAAGAGCCTCTTTTTTGGAAATTTTAACCTTTTGTTCAAGAGATTCAGTTAAATTTAAAGAAAGGGCCTTATCGTATGAATCAATGATCAGATCAAAATCCTTGTCTCCCAGTTTTAAATAAGTTTCGCCTATATAGTAATATGGCTCACCATTAAGTGGATATATATTTGAAGCTTTATAGAAGCTTTGTATTGCGTCCCATAAAACCTCTTTTTTCCCTGAAGAAAACTTTTGAAATGCAGAGGTCATTAATAGTGAATATTTTGATACAGAATCTGATTGGGATAATTTCTGAGATTTGTGAAAATACTTTAAAGCTTCATTATAATTTTGTTTTTCCATTGCCTTCAAGCCACGACTATTAAAAACCATTATAAGTGCCTCATTGAACTTTGGGTCTGTTATATTCTTCAAAGAATCTTGCATTTTGATTAAGTTTTCAGGATTCGTCAAAGCAATTTCTTTATAGTTAGTTGTTGCACAGCTTAAAACAAGAGTTATTGCAATTACACTATAGCCGTTAACCCTCATAAAAAAATAGATTTTTATTTTTACTAAAAGAACTGTAAAGCTCTTCCATAGAATCAATTACAAAATATCTATCCTGAATATCGCTGTAATCAAAACATGTTAATACAATTTCCTCGATATCATATTTTAGAAATTTTGATCGAGAGGCTTTTCCTTTTGAACAATCAATAATGTTTTTTGTTTCATCAAGAGAAGAAATAATTCCAGAACCGTATATTTCATATGGTATATCATTAGAAACTCTTCGAAACTTATCAGTTCTTCTGCTACTTTTTAGCAAGCCATATTCATATGTCCACCATGAAAAGTTTTGTAATCGCTTCAAGTTATGGTTAACTAATTCATGAGTTAAATTGCGTTTATTTTTTACAATCTCATATCCTAAAACACCAATTTCCCACATAAAATCTGCATATTTTCTATTCATTAAAAGGGGAATGTGCCCTTGAATATCATGAAAAATATCCGGCTCTGGAGTATACCCTCTAGCATTTTTAATATCCGAATTTAAATACTTTTGCTCAAATCTTGGCGATCTCCTTATTATATCAGTGACCGGAAACTTTCTATCTTTATTTAATTCAAAAAATAATTCCTCATCTAAAAAGCCAGCAACAGGAATTAAAGTCCAACTTGTGGAATTTTCTAATAATGGAGAAATAGCCTTAAAGTTCGGGAACATATTATTTGGGATAGGAAGAGTTCGAAGGCCAAGCAAATACTCCCTTGATGCATATTGGTCAAGTAAGAGTTCTAGGTTTTGATACAGTTCAGACCAAATTCTATTTTCAAGGTTTGTCACGGAGTCAAACTCTTGAGGTTTGATATATTTGTCAGAAGATGAAAAGATTTTAATCCCCTCAATGGAGTTTGGAATAACGTTTTTAAAAAGCTTATTATAATCTATTTTATTCAATTTTTAATGCAGTTATCAATCTACTTAAAATATATATCCTACCTACCAAAACCAAATATATAAAACACCAGAATTTTTTCTTCCAAAATCATGATCATCCCTTAATTTGCAGTCTGACCTCATATCTACAGCAACTTTATTGAAAAGATTATAATCTTCTCCGTAAATAATCGCCTTGAATCTCCCTTCTTGTTCTTTACACCAATTTTTTATTGTGTGTTTTAGTGCTCCTGATCCATGCCCAAAAATAACTTTTACCACCTTATAGTCGCCTTCAAAATTTAATTGGCTTATCTTTGTCTCTAAATTCAATATGGCATTATCTATGGATAAATTAGAATGTCCTATATCTATAACTTTTAATTTATTCATTATCATTTTTGCAATAGATTTTAAAACTTTTTTACTTATCAAAATAAAGGTTAATTAAAACAAAATGAGAAAAGTCACACTTGGTAGAACAGATTCTGAAGTTTCAGCAATAAGCCTAGGAACATGGTCCTTTGGTGGTGCTAGCATGAGCGGTAAAGTACCAGTAGGTTGGGCAGATCAACCTGAAAAATACTCAGCCTCAGTTTTAAAAAAATGCTGGGAGTTAGGCATCAATCATTGGGATACAGCCGATGTATACGGCAATGGAAAATCAGAAAAAATTATTGGGAAATCATTGCTCGATATACCTCGGAACGATATATTTTTAGCAACAAAGGTTGGCTGGGACATAGGAAATTACAGCCATTGGTATCATCCAAATCATATGAAAAAAAACCTCGAAAGATCTTTGAAAAACTTACAAACAGATTATGTCGATTTAATTTACTTTCACCATTGTAACTTTGGTAAAAAAGACGAATATCTTGATGACGCATTAGAAGTTATTTTAAAGTTTAAAAGTGAAGGGAAAGCATTATTTATAGGACTATCAGATTGGTCATCAAAAAGAATAATGAAATACATTAATAGGTTAAACCCTGATGTTGTTCAACCATACCGAAACGTTCAAGATGACGACTATGCTTCTTCAGGATTAAAGAAGCATGTTGAATTGAATAATTTAGGCGTTTGTTTTTTTTCACCTCTTAAACATGGTCTGTTAACAGGGAAATATGAATTTTTACCTGAATTTAAACCTGGAGATCACAGAAGAAACATACCGGCATTCAAAAGTAATAATATGATAAAAAAGATGAAAAAAAATAAACTATTATTAGAAAAGCATTATTCTTGGCATAAAAACCCTGTTTTACATGGCGTTATTGGTGCCTTATATGAAGATTCTCCAAACGCGTGTGTTTTACTTGGTCAAAGGAATATTAATCAAGTTGAAGTAGCTGGTACTCTTGGAGAAACTATTTCAAAAAAGGACGCCGACTGGATTAGGTCAACATATAAATAGCCCTATTTATCTTTGGGCATTACAACATTCATTGTTGGAAAGGGAATTAGTATGTTTTTTTCGTTAAATGTTTTATAAATCTCTGTATTGATTAAATCAACAGTCTTGCCTCTTACCTCTGGTTTATGTATCCAAAATAAAAGTTGAAGACGAAGGCCGCTATCTGCGAATTCTCTGAAGCGAACCCGAGGTTTCGGGTTTTTAAGAACATCTTCGTTTTTTAGTGCTATTTCGTTAAGAATAGACCTAACTTCATCAATGTCAGTATTATAAGAGACTTGGAGAGTAATTCGAACTCTTTCACTCTCACCAGGACCTCCACTCTCATTAACAATTTTTGATGAAGCTATTACAGAATTAGGAATTGTAATTTCTATGTCATCTCTTGTCATAAATCGAGTAGACCGCAACCCCATTTTCGTTACATATCCTCTCTCACCAGAGTCCAACAAGATATAATCACCTTCTTTAAAAGGAGAATCTGCCATAAGAAAAATTCCTGCAAAGAAGTTTGCAACGGTATCTTTGGCGGCTAAACCAAGTACTACACCAAGAACCCCAGCAGATGCCAATATCCCATTTATATTAATATTCCAACTTAAAAAGATAAAATAACCAGCAAATAAACCAATGGTTATCTTACCTAAATTATTAAAGAGGGGAAGTGTGTTTTTTTTAAATAAGCGGTTAGACTTTCTTGTTGTTGCCCAATCAGTAGAAATAACCAATATTTTAGTTCCAACAAAAAACCAAATTAATATAGTTAGAGTTTTAAAAACACCTATTAGAGCAAAATCAATATACTCTGGCAGCGAGGCTGCTTTTACAGCAATAATTATACCCACAAAGAGAACAGAATAAAATATTGGTCTATGCAAAAGATAGATAATTTTATTATCTAATTCTGTGTCCGTTTTATCAACTATTTTTTTGAATACAATTGTGAAAATAATATCCACTACTTTTGCACTAATTATTGATAAGAGAACAATGAAAATACTTTTTAGCGCTGGATTATATAAAACTAAGTTATAGTAGTCTACCAGATGATCCATTTAGGATATTAACTCTAAATTTTTTATTAACAACTTAAACACTCTTTTTAATTTATTATTACTAAGTTAGTATACTAATTTCTTGATATAACAACAAATCTCACATTTTTGAAAAATTTTACACTTACAAGTATGTTTTTTATTTTTCTAGGGTTTCTTTTTTTTTCATGCTCTAATGACAAAGTAAAAAGTGATACTACTTTTTACTTTGTCACTTATGATGATGTA
Organism: uncultured Fidelibacterota bacterium; assembly: GCA_902611135.1. Taxonomy (GTDB): domain Bacteria; phylum Fidelibacterota; class Marinisomatia; order Marinisomatales; family UBA1611. The sequence continues at coordinate 24,798 of CACLYL010000003.1, forward strand.
AAAGACTGGGACCCTGCAACAGCATTTTCACTAGAAGTTGTTCCAATGTCAAATATATATGAACCCTTATTATGGTATAAAGATTCAAAAATCATTCCAGGGTTGGCAAAATCACATACAAAGTCAAAAGATGGATTGAGTTGGGTTTTTAACTTACAAGAAAATGTACTTTTCCACGATGGATCAACTTTTGATGCTCAAACAGTTAAATTTGTGATCAATAGAAATAAAACTTTTACTAAAGGGCCAAGCTATATTTGGTCAAGTGTCGAAACTATAGAAGTCCTGGATAAATATAAAGTCCAGATCAATTTAAATGACCCTGTACCTCTGGATTTGATTCTTAGTTCACAGTATGGAGCTTGGATGTATTCGACAAAGTTTAATGAAATTTTAATAGATTCGCTTAGAAAAGGGTTTGCTTCTGGAACAGGCCCTTATTATTTGAAGGATTGGACTCAAAGCACTTCAATTACTTTAGAAAGATTTGATAACTATTGGAACTATAGTGCTGAAAAAGGATACTTTAAAAAGGTTAAGATAGAAGTTGTTTCAGAAGCCTCAACAAGGATTCAAATGATTAAAAGTAATCTTGCAGATTTTGCAACATTAATTCCGAGTCAACTTGTAAATAACAGTTCTAAATATTCGAACTTTCAAGTCTCATTTCAACCATCATGGGTTAACCACTTTTATTTGCTCAACACTAAAAAGCCGCCCACAGACAATCTTTATATAAGAAAGGCTATTGCTTCGTCCTTCAATCGAGAAGTCCTTGATAAATATATTTATGGTGAATTAGGATCGCTTCCAAAGGGGATCATTCCGTCATCGCTTCCACTTTTTAGTGCTCCAGACAGCCTTATTCCTTTTGACTTAAAAAAAGCAAAGTTATATAAGAAAAAATCTTTGTTAAAAGAAGAGGATTTAGAAATTGACCTCTCATACGTTTCTTCATCTGAAGAATATAGATTGACGTCTTTGATGTTGCTTGATAATCTACAAGAGGTTGGTTTTCCTTTAAAAATTAAGCCGGGTTTATGGACTAGCAATTGGGATAAAGCAAAAAACATAAATACAGCTCCAAATATAATATCAATGGCATGGTGGCCAACATATCCTACGCCATCAGATTGGTTTATCAGTCTTTTTAAAACACAAAGTCCAACCATATTTAACCTTTCATATTATAGCAACCCCAGCGTTGATTCTTTAATTAACGTAGCGCAAAATAATGAATCAATAAATCCTCGTAAATCAAAAGACATATATAAAATTATACAACAAAGATTAATAAACGATTGTGCTGTCATTCCGGCTATGGATTTAAACATTCAGTCTGTATACAATAGTAAAATCATTGGCTTTGAACCCAATCCTGCCTACTCAACACTTTTCTTCTATAATTTAAAAAGGAAAAAGTGAAAAGTTATTTGTTAAGAAGATTTATTTCTACGCTCATTGTATTGATTAGCGTTATAACCATAACGTTTTTTATAACAAGAGTTGTTCCTGGTAATCCAATTTCTCTTTGGATTGGTGACCACCCTTCAGCAAAACAGATTGAAATTGCAAAAAGAGAATTAGGCCTGGATAAACCATTAGCTAATCAATTTTTTTCGTACATAAAAAGTTTATCTAAAGGCGATTTAGGATTATCAATTCGAACAAAACAGCCTGTGTCTTTTGAATTAAAGAAAAGGTTTACTGCCACACTAGAACTGGTATCGCTATCCATTTTATTTTCAACAATAATTGGATATCCTCTAGGTTTATTTGCAGGAGTTTATAAGGGGAAAAAGTTTGATAAGATAATTTCTTTTATTAGCTACCTCGGGCTCTCATTCCCTGTTTTTTGGTCTGGGATGATCCTGCAGGTTATTTTCTTTTCCTACCTTGACCTTCTACCGTTACAAGGGAGGCTGTCGTTGGACTTAGAAAACTATGAAAGAATAACAGGTCTGATATTGTTGGATAGCATTCTTCATTTTAATTGGGAGTTGTTTATAGATGCATTTAGACATTTACTTTTACCTTGTGCCGCTCTTGTTTTCTCTATATTTGGTATTATAGTTCGAACATCTCGAACTGCTCTAATAAATACGATGTCTGAGCCTTATTTTGAGACTTATACTAGCTATGGTTTTTCAAAAGAAAACATTGTTTTTAAAACAGCATATAAAAACACACTCATCCCAACTGTAACTATAATAGGACTTAGTTATGGTTTATTGCTTGGAGGCACTTTTTTAATAGAATCTATTTTTAACTGGCCAGGAATAGGACAGTTTTGTGTTTTATCGATCTTAACTAACGATTACCCTTCCATAGCTGGCGTTACCTTATTATATGCTATTTCATATACTTTTATAAACTTTATAATAGATATTTTATATGTCCTTATTGATAAAAGGATAGAGCTTTAAGATGAATAAGCTTTTTAACAATACTGGTAAAATAGCTATCTTTATTTTACTTTTTATTTTTTTCTTAAGCCTTATAATGCCTCTAATATCGCCATACTCTGACGACATTACTGGATCAACACACTTTGAAATTTCTAACCAATCTCCATCAAAACATCATTGGTTTGGAACAGATTCTGCAGGGAGAGACATGTTTACCATCACTATAAGATCTGCAGTAACATCTTATAAAATTGCTTTCTTTGTTGTTGTGTTGTCAATGGTTTTAGGGTGCCCACTAGGGTTTATTGCTGGGTTATCAGATAAGTGGTTGGACAATTTAATATCCAGAATAACAGACGGGTTTATTGCATTCCCCCCTCTAATACTACCAATAATGATAACAGCAATGCTTGGTCCTTCAGTAAACAATATGATAATTGGTATTTCATTTTCTTGGTTCCCGTGGTATGTAAGAATAGCGCGATCCCAAACTCTAATCTTAAAAACCCAAGATTATGTAATAATGTCCAACATAATGAAAGGAAGTAAGTTTTACTTAATTAAGAAACATATATTCCCCAATAGCTTAAGGCCTATTTTAACCCAAGGAAGTATTGATGCTGGATATGCAATTTTAATATCAGCTGGGTTATCATTTATTGGCCTAGGTGCCCAACCTCCGCAAGCAGAGTGGGGGTTATTAATAACACAGTCCAGAGCACAATTTTTAAATCATTGGTGGGTTATAACTTTTCCTGGGTTATTTATTATACTGTCGGTTTTTTGCTTCAATATTATCGGAGATAGTCTAAGAGACATAAATGAGTAATGTTTTATGACTGAAAAACTGGTCACATTAAATGAGATATCCATATCTCCTCTCAAATTTCGTAAAAGTGAAAATTCTATCATCAAAGATTTATCCCTAGAGATTTACAAAGGTGAATTTCTTGGCGTAATTGGAAAAACGGGAAGCGGGAAAACAACACTGGGGAAGTTATTTAATAATATGTTACCTGTAAACCTTGTTCTTAAAAAAGGGACTATCGCTTACGAAATAGAAAAAGGGGAAAGTATTAATCAAAAATTAAAAGGGAATATTGTGTCTATGGTTTTTCAAGACCCAATAACATCATTAAACCCCTTACAAACTATAAAAGATCAATTTATCTTAATTTTAAACAGAAGGTTTAATTATGAAAATGACCAGGTTATAATTGAGACAAAAAGATGGCTTAATAAGGTTAGGGTTTCAAATGCGCTAAACAAATATCCGCACCAATTGTCTGGAGGTCAACTGCAACGAGTTATGATTGCTTTAGCAATTGCAATTAAACCTAAGTTAATCATCGCTGATGAAATCACGACTGCCTTAGATGCTAATTTAAAATACGAAATTATAAACTTATTAAATGTTTTAAGATTAGATTCAAAAATCACTCTGCTCTTTATTACCCATGATCTATTCCTAGCAAAACAATTTTGTGACCGTATCGCTATTTTAAAAGAGGGTAAGTTAATTGAGATTAATTATGCCTCTAAAATCTTTAAAAAGCCTCAAGAGGTTTACACAAAAAAACTTATTTCCCAATTAAACGCTTCAAATATAAAAAGAAAGAAAAAAAAAGGAAAAAGAAAAGATATAATATTAAAAGTAAATAAAATATGTAAAACTTATAAAACGCAAAAAGTATTAAAAAGTGTATCTGTATCGCTATTTGAGAATACTACCTTAGGGGTTATTGGAGAATCGGGAAGTGGGAAAACGACACTCGCAAAGATAATTCTTAACATAACGTCCTCTGATTCGGGGACAATTAAATTCCATAAATGGGAAAACAAGGTGAGTGCAGTATTTCAAGATTCATTTAGCTCATTTAATCCGAAAATGAGTATTAGAGACATTCTCTTAGAACCTTTAAACATTTTAAAGGCAACTAATAAAAAGTCAAAAGTTTATTCACTTTTAAAAAGGGTTAGATTGAAAAGTGATATTTTAAAAAGATTTGCCCATGAAATATCGGGAGGGCAACGACAACGAGTTTCAATAGCGAGGGCTTTATTAATAAAACCAAAAATATTGGTCTTAGATGAACCTACATCATCGCTTGATATTGATGTGCAAGACTCTATTATTAATTTACTCTTGCAATTACAACAAGAAGAAAACTTGTCCTACTTTTTTATTTCACATGATTTAAGTGTTATAAAAAGGGTTTCTGACTATGTCGCAGTGCTTTACGAGGGTAAAATAATCGAAAAAGGAGTTCCTAATGAAATATTTAAAAATCCAAAAGAAAATTATACTAAGCAACTTATTAATTCAGCTTATGATATTAATATTTAGTAATTTAATCCCAACCAAAAAACGTGAGCTTATAAATGGATAAGTCAATAAAAATAGCTTCTGTACAAATGCATGTTTCAAATAATAACGAGAAAAATCTTCAAACAATGGAAGATTGTTTAAAATATATTAATAGTTTCTTTAAAGATGTTGATTTAGTTGTTTTCCCTGAACTTTGCTCTATGAGCTTAGATCTAACTATGGAAAATCAAGCGGAAGAAATTCCAGGGTCTATTTCTAACTTGTTTTCTAAATGGGCAAAAAAGTATAATAAATGGTTAATACCGGGAAGTGTTTATGAAAAGTATTCTAATAAGGTTTACAATTCTGCGCCTGTTTTTTCACCAAGTGGGAAATTATTGGGCGTCTACAGAAAAAGATATCCCTGGTCTCCTTATGAAAAGACCAACCCGGGACAAACTCCTTTTACTTTTAAAATAAAGGGCGTAGGTAAAATTGGTTTAATGATTTGTTATGATATGTGGTTTCCTGAAGTCGCCAGAGATTTAACAAACCTCGGTGCTGAAGTAATTATTGTCCCAACTATGACAACGACTGGAGACAGGCTACATGAACAAATCATTTCGCAATCAATTGCAATAACTCATCAATGTTATTTAATATCATGTAATGGGGTTGGCATTGGAGGAGTTGGTGGATCTCAAATTATAGATCCAGAGGGAATGATTTTGCAAAAGAATGGCGAAGGCGCTGTCATTCAAACAGCGATTATTGACTTTGATCACGTAAAAAAAGTACGAGAGAAAGGAATAGCGGGAATCACAAACCCTCATAAAGCGTTTAGAAAGAACAAACAATACTTCAAAGTGTACAATAAATAAATTACTTAATGATTTTTATTAAAAAAGGTATTTATATAATCGAAAAGGATATATCTCTAAAAAATATAAAGTCTTCTGGACCAGGAGGCCAAAACATAAATAAAGTATCAACTGGTGTCCATTTAAAATATCCAATCCATTCGAATCATTATCCTGTCTGGTTCACTGAGAACTTAACAGAAAAATATAATGGTTTAATTTCTAAAAAAGGCTTTTTGAATATTAAGGTTGTATCTAATCGATCTCAATTAAGAAACAGAAAAAAAGCGATTAACAAGTTAATTGAAATATTTAATCAAGCAACTAAAACCAATAAAAAAAGAATTAAAACTTCCCCTACCAAGTCTTCTCAATTAAAGAGGTTGGATATAAAAAGGAAAAACAGCTTAAAAAAAGAATATCGAAAAAGCATAAAGTCTCCTTATTAAAAATTGCGTATAATTATTTCATAAAAATCATTTTTCTTAATTTTGACTTACTGCCCATTTTTAATTGATATAAATAAACGCCGTTAGAGGCAAGTTTATAATGCTTATCTTGTCCATTCCAGGAAATTTCATAAGACCCCGAACTTTTAAACCCCTTATAAAGCTCTTTAATATGTCTCCCAGAAACATCATAAATCGATATTTCAATATCCCCATCATTGTTCAAAAAATATTCAAATTTTGTTGTTGGGTTAAATGGGTTAGGATAATTTTGATTCAGCCTAAAATTTTTAATAATCGTTTTATTCTCATGAATTGATAGACTTTGTTCTTCGTGCTCTAGCATAAATAATTGTGGTTTATCCGATGCAAAACTACCGGACGAAAAAACAATATCACCATTGCCATCATTATCTATATCACCTGGGAAAAGCTTTGCGACTCTCACTTTTCCTTGATCATTGTTAGGAGTATAATTATCCGTAGTGTCATCCATAAAGACAATGGTTTCCACATAGCTGTTTGGAGATAAGGGGTCCCCTTCTATATATTCCCAATCATAAATTGATTCGTTATAATGACCTGCAATATATATGTTAGGATTCCCATCTAAATCTACATCACCAACTTGTATCTGTCTCAACCCTCCTTGATATGTCCCAAAAAGGTTAAAATTTGAAAATGAAAGCAGGCTAACGTCTTCAACCCCTTCAGCCGCATAAAAGGAACCTGGAGATAACAAGTTTCCCTCCAAATCATTCACTCCTGAGGTTACTACAAATAGTTCATTATTACCATCCTCATTAATATCTACAATTATTATACTTTGATTCCCTCTTTCATATGCTTGATCACTTACATAAAAATCCGTTTGATAATTGTATAAGTCCTCTCCTTCATTTTCATAGATTATAATATGATAAAATTCATAAGCAACCGTATAAATTTCTTTGTATCCATCTTGGTCCAGATCCCCAATCGTAATATTATATCCACTCCAATTCGTCCATGAGGGATCTTCATATTCAATATTCCATTCAGGATTTGCTAAGTCATCGTTGGATAATTCAAAAATCATAATTCGACTACTTCCAGTTTCTCCCCATGGGCCATCCATTATTGAAACAACAACCTCAGGGCTTGGATCACCATCTAGCTCATCTACAACTATTTGAGCAGCCTCCCATACATCATATAGTCCCATTCCCCAAGTTGCCGTTGGGGTTGATAAAAAGGACATTGAATCAGTTGACCACTCAAAAATTTGAAGAGCATCTTGTCTTGAAGAATCTGGATCTGTATCTACTAAAGCAATTATTTCAAGTAACCCATCTTGATCGAGATCTCCTACAGAAACACTTGAATAATTATCATAAGTACAACTTAAATCATAGAATGTATAAACCCAGTTTAAAGTGATTGAATCATTTTCAGTTGCTTCATAATGATAGACACCATTACAATATTCTCCACTATATGAACTAGAAACAACAAAATCACCGTACCCGTCATTATCAAAATCATAAGGGCCTACCATATTCCACGCCGGCCCAGCAGGAATTAGCCCTCCTGCACCCCAAGGTTCATTTTGCCATTTTAATGAAAAGGAGGAATCAATATCGGTTGAAAAAGTTAGCGATATTAATAAAAAAGACACTTTTATAAATTTTAAATTATATAATTTCATTTTAAACCCTTGATTGAATAAATATTTATCTGTTTATGATTTTCTAAAAATAACTAGATTTAATTTATATTATGTTAAGATTACTTTACAATAAATCTAAAGTTTTAAAGTTCTATTTTAGTTTATTTTATATTCTATATTCACAAGAGCCCTTTTTAGAGATTAGGCCATATGCTGCTCCAAGCTATGAACAATACCCTATTAGCGCACAGCTAGATCATCAATTCCCAACATCAAATATTGCAGACGATGTTTTTCTTCGATTTGATGGCTTTACTTTTGATGGAAATGTCATCTATCCTAATTGTTTAAATGGCATCTCTTGTTATGATGGTCACGCAGGGGTTGATTTTCATATGCCTTTTGACACTCCTATTCTTGCTCCCGCAAATGGATATGTTATATGGGCTTCATTTACAGACCCAGCAGACCCCTGTCCTGGGGGTATTGAACCTAATGGGGACCAGGGAACGATTATACTTGCTCATGGGAACGATTATTTTTCAGTTTATTTACATATGAACCCTCCTTTAAATGTATCTGTGGGAGAAAATGTCCTCACTGGGGACACACTAGGGTTTAATGGCAACAGTGGCTGTGCTGTTGACGCTCATCTTCATTTTGAGATTAGAAAAGGGAATTGGTATTTTAACTCAACGGATCCATGGGCAATAGACCCTTATGGATGGTGGGGCTCTTTTACAGATCCCATTGAACAAATACGAGACAACCAAAGTGATTGGCTCTGGATATCTTCTGATTTGATTGATGATGGGGATAATGGATTTCAAAGATATCAAGGGCCCAACTGGTCTTATTTTAATTATGGGTATGATAATGATTCTTGGTCTGCTCCAGCTACAACAAATGCAAACGATAGTCGCCACTTTTCAATTTGGGTGCCCTATTTAGAAAATTCTGGCGTTTATGATATAGAAGTATTTATCCCTGATGGTCCTAATGCAACTAATGGTGCTATTTACGAGGTTATTGTCAGAAATATTGATAATACAAATTCCATCCAAAGTATAGTTCTGGATCAAACGATTAATGTAAATAATTTTAGTAATCTAACAACACTAGAGTTACCAAGTGGATCAAATTGTAGCATTATACTGCGAGATATTGTTGATCAAGGTTCTTCTGGCGAGAATGTCTATTTTGATGCAGTTAGATTTTTAAGTACTGAAACATCCAGCTCTATGCAAGACACTATAAAAAGACAGGACAATCTCAACATGTTTCCTTTGTATCCAAATCCCTTTAATCCATCAATTTCATTTCAATATCAAACAAATTTAAAGTCCAACATTTTTATAAAAATTTACAATTCTAATGGAGTGCTTGTTGATTCATTTGTAAAAGAAGATCAACTAGTGGGAAGCCATCATTTTAAATGGATAGCCAAAGATTCAAATGGAAAAACTCTTCCATCTGGTTTATATTTTATTACTATCAGTAATGAAATGAAAACAGACGTTAAGAAAGCCTTGTTAATTCATTAAAAACCCATAAGGATAAAGATATAACCAGCATTAATTACAAAGAACTCTTCAAAAAGGAAGGGTTTTTGATAAAGAGAGACCTATTCTCTAAAAATAAATTAAGAACTTATATTAATGAATTTGATCGGATTGTTTCTCAATTAATAAAAAGTAAAGAGAACATAAATGCAAAATGGAGTACTATTTTAACAAAAGAGATTGAATCAAGTAAATCCAAAGTTTTCCATACCCACAATGTTCAGAGTTATTCTGCTAAAATGCTCTCAATGATTCTAAATAAAGAGTTGTTGGACATAATTGAACTTTTAATTGGCCCCGATATTATTTTACATCATTCAAAACTTTTTTTTAAACCTCCTTTAATTGGAGCAGCTTTTCCACTACATCAAGATTGGTCTTATTTTCCAACAAAGAGAGATACAATGATAGCAGCTGTTATTCATTTATCCAAGTCTGATGAAGAAATGGGCTGTTTTCGAATTATCCCAAAGTCCCATCATTTGGGTAAAATAAATGATTCTGATGGACATACATACAATAAAAGGATTCATCAAAAATATCAGTTAGATAGCGCGTTACCAATTATTGCTAAACCAGGAGATGTCCTTTTTTTCGACGCAAGAACAATACATGGGTCCTTACCAAATAATTCAATAGAAGCTAGAAAAACAATTTTGTTACAGTTGTATTCAGGAATGGATGAAATAGTACCAAACAATAAGCATACTAACGTTCAGTTAGTTCTTAGAGGAATAAATCACAATGCAACAAGAAGTTCAGTATCAAATATTAAAGCATAAAAGTTTAATTGTATTATGTTTTTTAAGTTTTGCTTTTTATAATTGTGAATTCAAAATAGGTAAAGAAAGCATGTTAAATAATTCTATTTCAATTATTCCTCAGCCACAATCTGTTAAACTCAAAGACGGAACAACAAATCTTAGATTATTAAAACAGATAAGCTTAGAAAATGATCTAAATGAAGAACGAATTGTTGGGAACCTATTTAAAAATTTTTTGTTAAGCATTCATGAAAACGGGCTGACTATAACTACACAAAAGCATGGATCCAATGAAATATATATTAATTTGGATCCTGTTTTAAAAATAAAAGAAGAAGGATACATTCTTGAAGTAACTAAGGAAAATTTAATAAAGATTATTGCTTCCTCCTCTTCAGGTTTATTTTATGCTTTTCAATCTTTCAGACAACTGCTGGATCCTAATATTGAAATTGGACGAGAGAAAGATTTTAAAATTACAAATTGTCAAATTAAAGATGAACCCACATTCGGCTATCGGGGAATGCATTTAGATGTATCTCGTCATTTCTTTAATGTTGATTTTATAAAAACTTACATAGATATGATTGCACTTCATAAGATGAACATATTTCATTGGCATTTAACAGATGATAATGGTTGGAGAATAGAAATAGATGCTTACCCAGGATTAACGACAACCGCTGCTTGGAGAGTAGATAGACGTCACGAACCATGGAAAGAATGGTCTCCTATTCAAAAAGGAGAAAAAGCTACATATGGTGGCTTTTACAGCAAAGATGACATTAAAGAGGTTGTTCAATATGCAAAAGATAGACACATAAAAATCATTCCTGAAATCGAAATGCCAGGACATACTTCGGAGGTGTTTTCAGCCTATCCTGAACTCTCTTGTAATGGACAGTATATACCGGTAAATCCTGGTTCATATTGGCCGAATACTGACATATTTTGTGCGGGAAATGATAATGTTTTTACTTTTCTTGAAAATGTTTTAGAAGAGGTTTTTGAATTGTTCCCTGGCAACTACATCCACATTGGAGGAGATGAGGCTGATAAAACAAGCTGGAAAGAATGTCCAAAATGTCAGAAAAGAATTAAAGAAGAGGGGCTAAAAGATGAACATGAGCTACAAAGTTGGTTTATAAAAAGAGTTGAAAAATTTGTTTTATCAAGAAAGAAGGATTTGATAGGCTGGGATGAAATACTTGAAGGTGGTCTTGCTCAATCAGCTACTGTAATGAGCTGGAGAGGAACTAAAGGCGGTGTAGAGGCTGCAAAGCTTGGGCATGAAGTTGTGATGTGTCCTGTTACACATTGCTATTTTGATTATTATCAATCTGATCCAGAAAAAGCACCAAAAGCATTTGGTGGATTAATTACTTTAAAAAAGGTTTATTCATATAATCCGATACCAGAGGATCTACCAAAAAAGAAAACGCATCTGGTCCTTGGAGGTCAAGGAAATTTATGGACAGAATACGTTCAAGATCCTGATATTGCACAATATAGAGTTTTGCCTCGAATGTCTGCTTTATCTGAAGTATTATGGTCAGACCCATCACAAAGAGATTATGAAGATTTTTATAAGAGATTGTTAAATCTTCAAAAGAGGTTTGTCTTGCTTGGGTGGAATTTTTCTGAGGGTTCAAAAGAAGTCTTAATGGATTCATTCAGGGATACGTTAAACAATACAATGACAATATCAATTTCATCTGAGAAACCTGATAAATCCATTTTTTATTCTTTGGATAGCTCAGATGTTACATCGAACTCATTGCTGTACACAAAGCCGATCATCATAAATAAAACAACCAGAATAAAATCAGCTTTATTTGAAAAAGAAAAAAGAATTGGAAAAGTTTTAAGTCAAGTTTTTAGCATTCATAAAGCCATAGGAAAAGAGATTGAATATAAAACTCTTTACAGCGATAGGTACTCTGGTAGTGGTATTGATAATTTAATTAATGGCGTTAATGGGACATCTAGCTACAATGATGGAAAATGGCAAGGCTGGAAAGGTAAACACGCAAATTTAATTATTGATTTTAAAAAAGAGGACTTAATCAATGAAGTTATCTTTGGGTTTCTTGAGTCCCACGATGTTTGGATATTTTTGCCAAAGAAAATAAACGTATCTTTTCTAGATGAAAGGCTAACCGTGCTTAAACAAGACAGCCTTTTTATAGAGCAAAGTAAAACAGCAAAACCTCCAAACAGAAAACAATTTAAAATTAAAAACACAAATATTACCTGCCGTTACATAGAAATTACTGTCGAGAACCAAGGCCTTTGTCCAGAATGGCACCCAGGTAGCGGAAGTCATACCTGGTTATTTATGGATGAAATAAGTGTTAATTAGATTCAGTGATTTACTTTTAGTACTGACAAGTAATTTGTTGTTCCCTTTATACCAACGGGGACACCTCCCGTTAAAACGAACTTTTCTTTTTCCAATAAAAAGCCCTCCTCATTTAAAACACTATTAGCAATTTGAGGAATCTCATCTGATGAGTCATATGCAGAAACAACAAAGGATTTTATCCCCCATACAATTTCAAGCTGTCTTGCTATTGATCTAAAAGGTGTCATTGCAACTATTCTTGATTTTGGTCTATAACGAGATACCATCCTCGCGGTGCTCCCAGTATGTGTCATTGTTACAATTGTTTCTATTCTTTGATCATGGGCAACCGAACAAGCAGCATGACTAATTGCTCTTGCTGTATTTAATATTTTTCGTCTTTTATATTTAAAATAATTTTTATAATTAATACTAGATTCCGTCTCTTTAATAACCCTTAACAAAACCTTAATTACTCGTTTAGGATGTTTCCCAATTGCGGTTTCCCCAGTGACCATTAAAGCATCAGCTCCATCGAAAATTGAGTTCGCTATGTCACTGATTTCCGCTCTGGTAGGTACCGGTCTCTCAATCATAGAATCAAGTAACTGGGTCGCAATTACAACAGGTTTTCCTGCCTCTCTAGCTTTTTCAATAATTTTCTTTTGGATAAGGGGAACTTTTTCGGATGGGACCTCAACGCCCAAATCTCCACGCGCAACCATTACAGCATCAAATGAATTAATAATTTTTTTTGCATTATTAACAGCCTCCCACTTTTCAATCTTTGCCATTACAGGAGTATCATACCCCAAATTCTTTATTTTAGATTTAACTAAATCATAATCAGAGGCAGCACGGACAAATGAAAGTGCAATCCAATCTGCACCATTAGTTAAAGACAGCTTAAGATCTTCTTCATCTTGGTCTGTTAAAGAAGGGATGTTTAATTCAACCCCTGGAAAATTTACTCCTTTCCTATTTTGAACTACACCCGGAATAATAATTTTACATAGTAAACTTCTCTCCGATAGCTCTTTAATTACTTTTAGCGTAATTAGACCATCATTAATTAAAATTTTTGCCCCATCCTCCACTCTCCGAAATTTTACATTTTTAGAAACAGGAATTACATTTTTCCCTAATTGTTCATTACTAATAACAATCTCTTCCCCTTCATTTAAAACCATATCTTTTCTTAAACCACTAACTCTAATTTTAGGACCTGCTAAATCTGCTAAAATGGTAGGTCTAAACCCTGAATGCGTTATTGTCGTTTTAATAAGTTGAAATACTTTTTTCTTTTCTTTTGAAGTCCCATGAGATAAGTTGACTCTAAAGCAATTGACACCAACATTTATTAATTTTTGTATCATTATATTATTTAAACAACTGGGGCCTACTGTTGCAATTATTTTTGTTCTTTGTCTCATTAATTTTTCCTAAAAGTATTTTTTATATCATTCATTTTTAATTAAGAATTTCAGGCACAAATAAACGAAAAGGTTTTATTTTTACATCAAATTCAACTTTTTTGTCATTTACCATTGAAAATGCTCCTTTCATAAAACCAATTGGTGTTTTTAAATGACAAAAACTAACATATTCAAATGATTCATTTGGTAAAATTTTAGGCTGTTTACCAACAACTCCCGGGCCGTAGACGTCTTCAACATGTCCATTAGCATCCTTTATATTCCAATGCCTACTGAGTAATTTAATCCAATTAGGCTCATTATTAATTATTTTAACTTTATATGAAAAAAGGAAATAAGACTGTTCAGGTTTTGAACGATTAGGTAAATAATTTGATTTAACTATGACTTTTATCTGGTCATTCATTGAATAAACTTATGACCTTTTTCTTTATGAAACGATTATTTACCTATAAATTTGAACTATGAATGACAACAAGAGAGCAATTTTCACCATCGCTTTTGTTTTTATCCTTGGGTTTTTTCTGATCCGTTTAAAAAAGGATTTTAATTCAAGTAAAAATTCTTCTTTCGAAATAACCGAAAAAGAAATAATGCACCATATTCAATACTTATCTCATGAGGATAGAAAAGGCCGTAAGCCAGGGACTAGAGAATCTAGAGATGTCATTGCTTATTTAATTAAAGAATTAAAGTCCTATGACGTAAAACCAGGTGTCAAAAACCAATCTTATACGCAACCTTTTGATATTGAAACGGGGATAGAATTAGGGGAAAATAATTTTTTAACTATCAACAGTGATAGCCTTGAGGTTAATAAAGATTACATCCCTCTATGGTTTTCTTCGAATAAATCAGAATCTTCCACTGCTGTTTTTGCTGGATACGGATTTAATATTAATGAAGAAAATGTACAGTGGAACGATTACGAAAATATTAATGTAAAGAACAAGTGGGTTATAGTTTTTAGGAAAAGTCCCGAAGCTGATAATGTTCACTCAGTTTTTAGAGAACACTCTAGTTTTCATAAAAAGATGCTCGTAGCTAGAGATAATGGCGCCGTAGGAATTATTTTTGTTTCACAAGTAAATGATACTACCCTATTTCCTTTAAATTATATGCCCGGGTATAAAAATGATGGAATACCGGCTATTCATATCTCTAATGAAATAGCAAATAAATTATTTAAACCACTTGGTTGGTCTCAAGAAATGATTCAAGAAACTATGAATCGCTCCATGGAAACTGTGAATTTTGAAATACCAAATCTAACTATTGAGACCTCTATTGAATTAAAATTGACAAAGGATCGGGCAGCAAATGTAATTGGGATTTTAAAAAGCGGTAATAGAAAATATCGAGATGAATATATTGTTATTGGGGCTCATTTTGATCATTTGGGCCTAGGTGGGGAAAGATCTGGATCCAGACAGGTAGATACTTTAGCAGTTCACCCCGGCGCTGATGATAATGCTTCTGGTGTATCAGGTCTTCTTGAAATTGCTCAAAAGATTTCTTCTTTCAAAAGTAAACTAAAACGAAGTATTGTGTTCGTTGCTTTTGACGCAGAAGAAACTGGCCTTCTAGGGTCAAAATTCTTTATTGAAAACCCTCCTTTCCCTTTAGAAAAAGTAACTGTAATGATTAATTTAGACATGATTGGAAGAATGAAAGAATCTACTTTCACTGTTGGCGGCGTAGGCACCTCACCAATTTTTGAACCACTTCTTGATTCATTATCTTTGAATAGAGGATTCAACCTAAAGAAAACAATGGCTGGGTTCGGTCCCAGTGATCACGCATCATTCTACGCTACGAATATTCCTGTTCTTTTCTTTTTTACTGGTCTCCATACAGACTATCATACCCCAAAAGACACATGGAAACTTATTAACCCCAGTGGAGAAAAAAGACTCTTAAACTATATCTATGAATTAGTCCTTGAATTATCAAAAAATGATAAAAGACCTTCTTTCACGGAGTCTGGTCCGAGAAGTGGGTCGATGAATAGAAACGTTCAACTTAGGGTTTCTTTAGGAATTCTACCTTCTTATACAAGTACAGAAGTTGGTTTGCAAGTCGATGGTATTTCAAAAGAAAATGGACCTGCCTCTAAAGCGGGTATACTTAAAGGCGATATAATAAAGTCTATTGATGGAAAATTAATAAAGGATATATATGAATATATGGATAGGCTCAGCAGCCTAAAGGAAGGTATGAGTGTCCCTATTACAGTTGAAAGGGATGGGAAGGCTTTAACTTTATCTGTAACATTTTAACCAACTCTTTTTCGTATTTCTTCAGTTAATTCTAAAACAGCCATTACATAATTATCAGATCGATTATATGCAAAGATTGATTTCCAAATTGGCCCCCCTTTTTTGTAATCCTTACTATTAGCCTTATATCCATTTTTTCGAAGGTAGTTAGCGATGCTTGCTAACACGTCCGGCCATGCATAAGGTTCTCGGATTCCATCTTGATTAAAGTCTACAGAATAATTATTAAAACTCGATGGTATAAACTGCCCAAAACCGAAAGCCCCTGCATAGGATCCTCCTATCTCCTGGGTGTCTATTTGGTCTTCGTAACAATATTCTAAAAATTCTGCTAATTCTTTTGAAGCCCACTTTGCCCTTCTAGGCATTTCAATAACTTGTGTATACAGTGAATTAAAAACAGAGTACTGGGAATGATGAACACCGTAGTTGCTTTCTACGCCTGCTATTGTTACAAAGATAAAGGGATCCACCTGGTACTTATTTGCTATTCTTTTAATTAAAACAATATTTTCTTTGTAAAATTTTGCACCTCTTGATATGCGCGATTCTTTTACGAAAATTTTTCTATATTTTTCCCAAGTTTGTTTTTCATAAGGCCTTGCAAATTTATCCGGGATTTCATTATAAATTTTCACTTTTTTATGTTTAAAAGCATTACGCACAAAGGATTCAGGAACAGATCCTTTAATATTATTCATAACTTTTTCAAATGCAATATCTTGCTTGCTTGCCTGAGCATTTAAAGTGATAGTAATTAAGCAAAGGTATATTTTATTTTTCATTAATTTCTCCATTCACAAATAAAAAGGTTTGTATCCCCTTTCTTAATTTGATTTCTGTTTGAAGCAAATACTAAATATTTTCCATCTGGACTAAACATTGGGAACCCATCAAATCCATCATAAAAGGTCAATCTCTCAATATTTTCTCCGTTAAGATCTATCGAATAAAGATCAAAGTCCCTTCCTTTTGGATCGTGCATGTTAGAGGAGAAGATGATTCGTTCACCATCTGGAAAAAAGTAAGGTCCAAAATTAGCAGATTTATTTTTGGTTATTTGTGTTTTCTGCGATCCATCTGAATTCATAACCCATATTTGCAGAGCCATTGGTCTTATAGAATTTTCAGCAAGTAACTTGTTATAATCATTTATTTCTTTTTCTGTTTCAGGATAATAAGCTCTCCATACGATCTTTTTTACATCAGGGCTATAAAAAGCACCTCCATCATAACCCAATCTGCTTGTCAATTGTTTTTTATTGAGACCATTCAAATCCATTGTCCACAAGTCAAGATCTCCACTGACCATTGAAGTATAGATAATTTTACTTCCATCAAATGCGACTGTTCCTTCAGCATCGTAATTATCTGAATCTGTTAGCTGGATGATATTGCTACCATCTATGGAAGATTTAAATATATCATAATCCTGATATAACTTCCAGACATATCCTGACCGATAATCTGGCTTTGGAGGGCATCTCTTTGAACCCAGATGAGTTGAAGAGTATATAAAATTTTTACAATCCGGATATTCAAAAAAGCTACAGGTCGTTACACCTTCTCCTGAAGATACCATTTTCGTCTCTCTTGTTTCGATATCCATTATGTAGATTTGGTCACAAAGTGAGTCTTCATCATGTGATTGGAAAATTAAACTTTTACTATCACTAGAAAAATAAGCCTCTGCATTTTCTCCCGAAAATGTTAACTGTTTTAGATCAATAAAATGCTTCTCCCCTGGTTGAACCAACAAGTTATTAAATTGATCATACCCTATCGACGGATTATTGTTTCTCTTCTGGATAATAATTATCATAACAATGAGAACAAACGCTAATAAAAGTATATTCTTATAATTATTCATAGATATGCCATTCAATATCGGCATTAAAGTTAAGAATATATCCTAATTATAAATTAAACTCTTTCGATCTTAATTTAAGATTCTAGATCTAAAATAGGGGCAATTAATAAATATGTGCTTTAGCACAACTCCCGACCCTCAAAACCGGCATTTTTACCCCTATTTTATTTAACTAATCACTAATTACATCATCAATTGGTTTTGCTAAGATGACCGCGCTATCATTACTAAGATCAATCTCCCAAATCATACTCAACATTACATAAAGATTTGTTTTACCATGTTTCCATCTTTGTATCGTGCTATACTTAGATTGAGAGATCGAACTTGATCTTTTTAACACATCCTCGATTTTTTTTACTCTTTTTAATTCATCAGGGTGAATTAGATCTTCTCTATCATATCTTTTCCCAATTAACAACTCCGAATCATACCCCATTAACTCATTCCACTTTCCATCAATTTGAGTAATGATTCCATCAGAGATTCTTCCTGCCAACAACAAAGAATCTGCCATAATTCTATTGAAAAGATCATTTTTGGGAACAATGTTACTATTTTCTATTTTTTGATTTTCTAATATTTTAATCTTCTCTTTTAGCGCAACATTCTCACGCATAAGGTAGTCGATTACTGTCCTTTGCTCTTGATCACCTTCTAGCGCTTTTGGTTGATTTGGCGTAAACAAATTTTCTTTCATTTTATTTTCCCTTGAAATTTTTAAAAGATGCTTTGGGGGAATAGTATCTTTTGCTATCCATAAACTTAATGCTTGGGGGGAGACACCAAAGTAATCTGCAACTTCTCTCTTTCTTTTAAATCCTTTTTGATCCATTATTTCTTTAAGTATTCTTGATGTTTCCATTTCAATTTTATAAAATTTTAAATAAAACTTAATTAAGTAGTTGAAATTTTGATTTAATTACCTTAAACTAAATTTATGCTTAATTAAAATTAAGTAAAAATTAAAAAGTATCCAAGAACAACTTAATACTAAAACTCTAAAATAAAATGTTTAAATTGTTCGTATTTAATTTTTTAGATTATTTAATCAACAGGAGCGGTCATGGTTTTTACTAAAAATTTTATCATTCTAATAATATCTTGTTCCGTCTTTTTAAAGGCGCAAAATATTCTACCGGGTCAAAAAAACGCAATTAAATCACTTGCAACCACTGCAGGATTTAGTCAGCAAGAACTTGATAGCTATTTGACTCAAAATTATGGTAAAACACTGAATAACTTATCTCAAAGGGAAGGCGCAAGTTTAATTAGTGGACTCCAAGATGGTTCTATAAAGAAGCCTTCAAAAAAAATTAAAAGCAATAAAGAACTAAACATTGCCTCAACTTTAGAATCTGGCATGAAAAAGAGATTCCATTTTACAGATGGAACAGTAAAGGAAGGTGAAATACTCTCAATAAACGAT
Organism: uncultured Fidelibacterota bacterium; assembly: GCA_902611135.1. Classification (GTDB taxonomy): domain Bacteria; phylum Fidelibacterota; class Marinisomatia; order Marinisomatales; family UBA1611. The sequence goes on from CACLYL010000003.1 coordinate 44,155, forward strand.
GGTATTGTAAACCTAAAAACGGGAAGTGGTACTTTTAAATATCCTGAAGAGATGTTTTTATCCGAAACAGCAGAAATCACTAATAAAAAGGGAGAATCCTTTAAAGGTGTTGTTCTGGGTGAAACATTAGAAGAGTTTATTATACGAACACCCTTTGGCGATGCAATCGTTCAGAAAAGGGATATTCAAAATATGAAGCGTTATCATGGAGGAATTTTAGATAAAAAGTCCGACGAAAGAAGACAGTTTTATCAAAGTGAAGCGCAACTAATAGGGATTTTCAGAGACCCAACAGCCTTCCCACTTCTTGGCAATACATTTTATCTTAGTGGTTTAAGCATGGGCTATGGACTAACTGATCGTTTTATGATCAGAACTGAATTTGGTGCAAATTTTAGCGGAGACCTTAACTTACATCCGAGGATGAGGTTCTACCATAAAAAGTCAGCCTCTAAAGAGGTTGCAGCTTCATGGGGATTTGGGCTGCATCGAAAGTATTCATCAAAAAATATCATTGGAAAGTATTCTCATGCTATTGAGGTTATCAATCCAGATGGGTCCACTACAAACTTTAATGAGCAAGAAGATTTTGAGGTTGCTGACCTAGTAAACCCTGATAGCGATAGAGGAATCTATGCAGAGGGGTATCTTGTTTTTTCTTCAAGAAGAACTAATCCAACTGGAAGAGGAAAGGTTGGATGGACCCTGGGAACCAAAGTCAGCAATGCCTTTGTAAAGAGGAAAGAAATTATAAAAAATACTCTAGAGAACTCTGGCTCTGGTCAGATTTATCAATTTAAATGGAGCGACGATTCCAAATACAGCATTCCATTTAGAACATGGCTCGCAATAGAATATGATTTAAGAAAAGATTTAAAGTTTGTCGCCTCATCATGGATTGACAATGGTTATAAGACCATGGCCTTAGATCAAACTATAGATGACTACTTTGGGAATGATGGTTCTCCGTCCTTTTCTATTGACTCGCCAAAAGGAGAGGCCAGCTTAATTGATTTCGACTTTGGCATATTATATGCTGTGAATGACAACTTTAGATTCGGCATTCATTTCCAACAGCCCTACATTGATATTTATTGGGAATTTTTTGAATTTTAATTTCAATACAGACATAGGAAAGGAGGGCTGTCTTGATGAAATATTTATTGTGCTTTTTGTTTGTGTTGAATAGTCTGTTAGCTCAACAGGAAACGAGTATCAATGCTATCAAAAAAATTAGACTAGACAATCTAAAAAAAAACTATCTTAATCAAACTATTCGTTTTTACATCCCGGGTAAAATATCTGTAATAGGAGAATTAAGAGACATTACTGAAAATAATTTTATTATTAGTGGGAAAAATGGCCCCTTGTCCTATAGCCATCAAGACGTTGATTATGTTTTTATTGATCCAACTTTTAAAGACCTAATGATGGTTTTTACAATTAGCTCTGTTGGTGCAATTTCTAGCTATATGGGCCTTTTAATTATCAAAGAAAGCGCTGATTCATCTATGAAAGGTGTTATTACTTCTACTGGAGCTGTCCTTGCTGGAATTCTTGCCCGTGCCACTTTCTATAAACCGATACGAATAGATATTTCTGGTGAAACAAAAACTTAAACTTTCTTTAATCCTACTCATTGATGTTATAGCTTGTAAATCTATAACTATTGAATCAGAAACAGGAGAAAAGGGACATTAAATTTAAATCCTAAGGATGAGCTCAAGATGTTTTTATCGGGCTGTTGTTTAGCATATTTTTTTATTTTATTTTTAACGGGTTACTAATTGCCTCATAAACATCGATATTCTGAAAATTAAACCAAAACAACTCAAGTAAACTTAGAATGAATTCAGATCAACTCTTAGAAACAGTCAATACTTTTTGGGATAATCACATTACCCCAACTCTTACTGAATACATAAAAATCCCAAACAAATCTCCTTCCTTTGATCCAAAATGGGAAGAAAACGGACATATGAAAAAAGTTGTAGACTTAGCTGTTAAATGGACAAACGAGCATAAACCTAGAAACTCTATTTTATCCGTAAAGCAAACTGAGAAAAGAACGCCCATTATTTTAGTGGATATCCCAGGTGATATTGAAGGCAACATATTGATGTATGGCCACTTGGACAAACAACCCGAGATGGAAGGATGGAATAAAGGAATGGGACCTTGGATCCCAGTTATGAAAAACGGAAAATTATACGGAAGAGGCGGGGCAGATGATGGCTATGCACTTTTCTCATCTATTTTAGCTATTAATGCCCTAAGAGAGCAAAACATCTCTCTTCCGCGCATTTTAATATTAATTGAATTTTGTGAAGAAAGCGGATCGCCAGACCTTCCACACTATATGAATTTATATGCCGATATTATTAAGGCTCCAGACCTCGTTGTATGCCTTGATTCTGGTGCTGGAGACTATAGACGCTTCTGGACAACAACTTCACTAAGAGGGTTAATTGGAGCGACTTTAAAAGTAGAAGTTTTAACAGAAGGCGTTCATTCTGGCGGTGCTAGTGGTCACGTTCCCTCTTCTTTTAGAATTGCTCGTCAATTATTATCTAGAATAGAAAATGAGAAAACAGGAGAAGTCTTATTAGATGAACTAAAAACGAAAATTCCTGATTACAGATTAAAAGAAACAGAAGAGTTTGTTTCTGTCCTTGGAAATGAGGTTGTAGAAGAATTCCCATGGAAAGAAACAATGAAACCCTCTTCTTCCGATAATGTAGAGGGCGTCTTAAGAAGAACATGGCGACCTGCCTTATCTGTTGTAGGCGCTGATGGCCTACCTCCTTCAGCGAATGCTGGGAATGTATTAAGACCTTTTACTCAACTTCAACTATCTATGAGAATTCCACCCTTAGTTGATCCCACCAAAGCACAAGAAGCAATGAGAAAAGCGTTAACTAAAAATCCACCATACAATGCAAAGGTCACATTACACATTGAAGAAGGTGCTTCTGGTTGGAATGCTCCAGAAACAAAGCCTTGGCTGTCTAAAGCTATGAATAAGTACTCAAAAATTTTCTTTAAAGAACCTTCAGGTTCTCTTTGTGAAGGAGGAACTATCCCTTTCATGGCGATGCTAGGAGAACAATTTCCCAAAGCTCAGTTTGTAATAACCGGAGTACTCGGTCCCGGATCAAATGCGCATGGGCCTAATGAATTTTTACATATTCCTTATGCAAAAAAACTCACTGCTTGCGTAGCATCCATATTAAGTGATTTTCGTGCTGATTAATTGCAACTTCGACTCTTTTTAATTTTAATAGTTGCGCTATTTTCCGTTAGCTCAACTGCATTAGTCATAAGATATGTTGTAACGGTTCCGGCTTTAACGTTAGCCTTTTGGAGAATGCTTACGGCTTCTATGATGTTGTGGTCTTATGAAATCATAGAAAAAAAAGAACCACTATCAGCTATTAATAGAAAGCGGGTTTTCTTTGCAGGAGTCTTTTTAGGACTTCACTTCGCATGCTTCTTTTTGGGAGTTAGATATACATCCATAGCAAACGCGACACTCTTTGCTACCCTTGGTCCGCTGTTTACTTCAATTATTGCTTTTTTTCAAAGAAAGAAAACGCCGCCTTTAGTTTACTTAGGTCTTCTAATTGCACTCGTAGGAGTATTAATAAATCAGTATAGTGACTTAAGCTTATCTTCTGATAATTTGTTTGGAAATGCCTTGTCTTTATTGAGCTCCTTCTTCATTGCCATAACTTTTATCATTGCAGCCAAGATTAGAGAAAACACAGACAATGTTGTTTATGGAAGATCCTTATTTTTTGTTGCTTCAATAACTATCGCCATCATTTCAACTTTCACAAACAGTTCTTTATTTTCTTTTGAGAAACAACACATTTTTTGGTTTTTATTTCTTGGCTTTGTTCCTTCGATTTTAGGTCACAATATGTTAAACTATGCCTTAAAATATTTTTCACCGACCGCTGTTGTTTCCGTTCCACTTGGAGAGCCGATTATCGCTTCATTCTTTGGTTATTTAATATTTAAGGAATTAATACCTGCAAGTTCTTTAATAAGTGCACCTATTATTCTAGGTGGCGTTTTTTTAGTGTTAAAAAGTCAGGATCGTACCTAGATTGATTCTAATATAAATAGAAACAACCCCATTTTAACAATGCTCAAAAGAATTTTTCTTTTTTTATTTTGTTTTACTTTTGCTAATACAGGTTGGCACAAGGATAAAATTATGATCTATATTGACAATTCAACGGATAATTTAATTATCAATAAAAGTCAAACTGAAACCAACCAGGAAGACCTAAACAGATTACTAGTAAACGAAAGTGTAGAAAGCATATCTCCCTGGCTTTCCAAGGCAAGACCCTCAGACAGAGATGGTGATATATTTTTAAACAGATTTTACGTTGTTTCATTTTTTGATAGTTCAAAATCCATTAATGAAAGAGTTAAACTTTTCAGTCAAAAACCATACGTAAGCTCAGTTGAACCAGTAGCAATTATTAAAAACCATCTTAGGCCTAATGATATGTTTTATGAACTACAATATGCAATTCCTCAAATCAATGCGACAAATGCCTACAACCTTTGGGATATTGAAGATGGAGAAATTCCTGGTCATATGCAAAATGATAATATTATTGTTGCTGTTAATGATTATCCTGTTATGTGGTATCACCCAGACTTAATAGATAATATTTGGCAGAATTTAGCAGAGGATGCAGATGGGGATGGAACTGTCTTTGAGTATACAGGCACGGAATGGATCCTTGACCCTGGAGACATAAACAACTTAGATGATGATAATGACGGCTTTATCGATAATTTGATCGGATGGAACGCCCACTCAAACGAAGGAGATATTGGTGTTAATTTAAGTTTGTCCCATGGAACGAATGTAGCTGGCTGTGTTTCATCCATGACAAACAATGAAACGGGCATAGCTTCAGTTGGCTGGTCGATTAAAATCATGGGAATAACCAATTGTGATCCCGGAGGAAGTATTACCTCCGGATATGAAGGAATATTAACCGCTGCACAGATGGGCGCTGATATAATTAATAATAGTTGGGGAAGTAGCGGGGGGCCAGATTATGCCCAAGCTTTAATTAACACCGTACTAAATGAATACACGAGCCTTATTGTTGCATCGTCAGGAAACGCCGGAACCAATATTGCAAATTATCCTGCTGCCTTTGAAGGTGTCATGTCAGTAACATCAACAAGTGAAGGGAGCGTCTTTAGTTGTTGGGCCACCCGACATGAGACAGTTGATATTGCAGCTCCAGGTGACAATGTATTTACCACAACAACCTCGCCAAATGAAGCCGGATTTTATTATAATTATGCAACAGGAACCTCTTTTTCAGCGCCTATTGTTTCAGGAGCACTTGGTTTATTAAAATCTATTTACCCTGATGGTGATAATACTTTTTTAATCTCTAAAATAAAAGATAATGCTAATTACTATAATGATATGGATGGAAACTGCAACGGTGAAAGCTTAAATGGTTTAGTTGGCACAGGAGAACTAAATATTAGAGAAGCAATAATAAACCCTACCCCAATGAGCTTAGCTGTTTCTAACATCAATGTTTTATCGACAACTGGAAATATTATACCTGGTGACACAACTGAAATTATATTGACCATTTTAAATGCGTCTGGCTCAACGCCCCTGAAAGAACTTTTTATATCAATTTCAACTGAACATGAACGCGTATCAATAGTTAATGGCTATTTTAATTCGAATCAAGTTCTACCGTCTGGAGGCTTTGTTGAAGCAAGTTTTTTGATAACCTCGACACACGACATGTCATATGGTGATATTAGTTTTGATTTAAATATTGATGCCCAGAGAAGTGGTAATTTTCCAAGCAATTATTCTGGACATGAAGATTCGTTATTTTTACAAGTAGAGATATTTCTACCATTTGGATCTTTACAACAATATGGTTATCCTATAAGTAATGTTGAGATTAAGCACCCTCCTCTTGTTGTTGATTTGGATAATAATTCTATTCAGGAGATCTATTTTTCTTCTGATAGCACCCTATATGGAAAAATGATTGGAGGAATCGATGTTCCAGGGTTTCCATTTTATTCATCTAGTAAAATTACTACGCCTTGCGCCTCTGGGGATCTTGATAATGACAGTTTTAGGGAACTTATTTTTGGAACAGAAGATGGTTATATCTTTTCATTAAAAAAGAATGGATCGCAATTGTTTAATTACGAGCAAGAAGATTTAATAGTGGGACACCCCATCTTGTCAGATATTGATAATGATGGATATTTGGATATTGTCTTCATTTCTACAAATGATTCCTCATCGAAAGTACACTGTGTTGATTATACTGGAAATGATATTGAAAACTTTCCTGTTTACATTCAAAATCCGATTCATAAAGTGCCTGCAATTGGCGATATAAACAATGATGGCTTAAATAGTATTATTTTTTATGATAAGGAGAACACCATTTATATCGCTGATTATTTAGGACAAGCAAATAGCGTTGTTTTTGACCACGATCTTTCAAAATTAAACAATTCACCAACGATAACAAATTTAAATGAAGATCCCTATCTTGAAATTATTTTATCTGATAGTTCAGGGAATATTTATGTTATTGATTACCAGGGAAGACTACTTAATCAAATATCACTTGAAAATACAATTCAAAATAATATTGTCGTTTCAGATTTAGACCAGGATGGGTCTGCTGAACTAGTCTTTTATGATAACAGTAACAAACTATACGTCTTCAATTATAATTCAGGTTCTTTCTTTGAAGGTTGGCCAATAAGCTTAAGTGGGTCTCTTGTATCAGAACCAATTGTTGTTAACCTAGATAGTGATAATAATTTAGAAATTTTATTAAACACAGCTGAAGGGTTTATGTATGTAATGCATCACGATGGCTTGTTTTACCAGAACTTCCCTTTCATATCACAGGACAGCCTATTTTCTGTGCCCTCAATAGCTGATATTGATAATGATAATGATGCTGAACTTATTTTTGGAACCAATACAAGTTTAAATGTCATAGATGTAGATTTTTTAGTCAGCAATCAACAGTCCTGGAATGTATACCGTGGAAATATAAGGCGGAATGGTTTTTTTAATTTTCAACCCTCTAATCTTAGTTTTGAAAATAAAAACATCCCCGCGTTTTATTATTTAAATCATAACTTTCCCAACCCTTTTAACCCTACAACAAGAATTACCTATAGTCTTCCGAAGGAAACTCTTGTTAGCGTAATTATCTATGATCTGTTAGGAAAAAAGGTGAATACGCTTATAGATAAAGAGCTACAAGAACCTGGTATCAAAACAATTCAATGGCATGGAAAAAACCAAGAGGGGTTATCTTTATCCTCTGGTATTTACTTTTACTCATTGGAGACGAAGGATTTTTTACAGACAAAGAGAATGGTCCTAATTAAATAGCTGACTTATTTAGTTATTATATTGAATTGAAAAGGAGAAATTTTGTCCTGGGTTATAAGTTCTTGTGTTATAATACTCTCCGCTATAAAAGTGAGCAAGCCGAACTTTGTTGTTTAGTATATTTGAGGCTTTGAATGATAGTTTAATACTTTTTATTTTTTTATTTGCCACAAAGTTCAAAGAATGATAGGGCCTTTCCCAAAAGTGCCCTGCCACCTCATTTGAAATTCTAATGAGACGTTTGCTAAATGAATTGTATGTAAGGTTTAAATCATACCCTTTTTGACTTTTAAAGTTAAGGCTCGCATTGAAAACGATATCTGACTGCCCTTGAAGTGGCCTTGTGCTCACTCTATTTCCATCATTGTCAACGCTGTTGGGGAAAGCAACTTGCTCAGTATTTTCCGACCTCACAACATAAACATATACTGAATCTGGCAATAAAACTTCTGATCGGCTTAGAGCTAAATTTGTGTTTAAAAATAAAAAACCAATATTTGAAGGTATTACATCTAAACTTTTTCTTATTTCAGTTTCTAAACCAGCAATGTTTGCATATTTACCATTTTGCCAAGATTTAGTTGAGGATAAACCGCTAGCAGCAATTAAGGATTCCTCTATAGGATTAGTAAATCTTTTGGTAAAAAACCCTAAGGAAACCAACTCTACCCCCTTTGGAAAGTATTCATAACGAATATCCGCGCTTTCAATCGTAGAATTTTTTAAAAAAGGATATCCTACTGTTTCATCTGCTCCCAAAAACTCTTGAAAAACATAAGGTGCGTATTCTCTAAACTGGGCTCGAGCAACAGTCCTTGAATAAGATGATCGTATCTTTACCTTATTTGACAAAGAGTAGTTTAAAGTTAAAGCTGGAAGAAAGTGCTCTGCGCTATTATTGAATTTTATTACCGATGTATCACTAGCATTGTCTTCAAAATTTTCTCCTTCATCCCATATTCCATTCCTATTTAAATCATCTAATATTTCTCCATCGTCCCACACTCCATTCGTAGTTAGTATATATGGTTTATATTTCAAAACAGGGTGATAAGGGTCCATTTTCATGCGATAGTTTTCCCATCTCCCGCCAACAATCAGTTGAAATTTGTTAATCCAATTATAATTATACATGATATAAGCCGCATCAATATTTTCAGATGCTATGTATCCATCAAAGCCACTCGTTTTTTCGTTAAAAAACAACCCTTCATGAATCGTACTGTCCGAATTAATAGATGCCCAATATGGCTCACTTAAGACCTCATTGTAGTTTGTTAGTCCGCTTGTTGTTACTGAGTCGTTATTGGCCAGTGTAAAATCTGAATAATCAAGGTATAAATAACGTCTTTTGAAATCGCGCTCTTTACGATCAACTTTAATTCCATACTTCAGGTCACCAAAGACAGATTTAACTTTATGGTCAAAAGACAAACCCTCTATTTCCTCTTCTCCCCTACTTACATAAGAAACACCTGGGTTTGAACCATTTCTAAGATATAAAGTGTATGCTCCAGTTCTTGGATCATTCAGATCTCGAACATACTCCCATTCGGATTTATTTGCAAAAGGTTCATACATATCTGACTTTCCAAAGGTAAACTTAAAATCAACCTCATTATTAAATGATAAAAGAGGAAATTTGTTTTCAATAGAAAGTGTTGTCAAGTTAATCGCTTTTTCATTGTACCGTTGTGAAATGAGCAATCCACTTTCATCTAAAACCCGAATCGAGTCTCCTGAATTCCAAACGCCATCTCCATTTAGGTCAACAAAGTATTCTTGAATATTGTACAGCCCATCACCATTTTCATCTGTCCACTCTTCTCCGTTAAATCCTTTATAAATATTATCTGTTTCAATATTCTTATCAAAGTCTATTCCAGGGTAGAGCGTTTTGTAATCATATGTTAGCTCTCCTGACAACCCCTCTGCTTTTGTAAAATTATCTTTAGATGTATGCGTATAGACGTTCCTGATCCCAAAACGAAGGTTTTTCCTAAAGGTTATGCCGTAACTAAAATTAAATCCCAGGTTCGTGGCGTATTGATAGATATCTCTATCAAGTCCAATAAACCCTGTTCTTAATAATTTGTCGTAAGTTCTAACAATTTCGCTACTTTCATCTTCCTCGTCTATATAACTACTTGTATCATTATAGGCGACATAACGATCCATTCTTTCTGTATTGTATGTATATTTTCCTGAAAAATTTCCATCCACTAAAAATCCCATCTCTAAATCTCTACCTGCCTGATATTTTGTTCCATAGGTCATGCTCAAATTTCTAGGCACGCCTGAAGTTTCAACGGAGTTTTTAAAAGTATTTTTTAACCGTGCATTTTTATTGTAAGATTGTTCTGCCCACAAATATTCTCGCATTGGGTCTGAAGAAATTATCTGTGTCCCAAATTGTGTATATGTAGTGTCCCTGAGTTCAGGCATAAATTCATCAGGAATGCTGTTATAACTTATCAACTCATTATCAAAGAACTCAGGAATATCTCTAGATTTATTGAAGTCATATCCAATGAAATCACTATTTCCTTTAATATTCTTTTGAAAATTTTGAAAAGCATTACTCCCTGGAGTCAGGTTACTGGATAACCCAGACCCAAACTTTATTTTATATATCGTTTTAGAAGGATAGAGTTTTGTTCGAATATTTACATTCCCTCCTCCAAAAGCTCCTGGTAGATCAGGCCTATAGCTCTTGGCAACATCTATACCTGAAATTAAAGCTGTGCTAAATAAATCAAGCGGAACTGAACGTTTATCGGCCTCTGGACTTGGCATTCCTACACTATTAAGTTGAGCAGAACTGTAACGATCACCTAAGCCTCGAACTACTAAATATTTGTCACTAACTATTGTAACACCTGTAACTCTTCTAACAGCGTCAGCAACATGGCTGTCTCCTGATTTAGAGATTTGATCCGCTGATATATTATCTTGCATTTCAATAGCTTCTTGTTTTTTTTGAAGAGCAGAAGCATCCCCGCTTTCCCTTTTTTCTGCTTGGACTTTGACCTCCATAACAGAAATAACATCCTGATCCATCATTATGTTTTTTTCAAATGACTTTAAAGAAGATATATCTATACCCTTTACTGTCTTTTTCTTGTAACCTATATAGGTAACAACCAGATCTATCATTCCAATATCTAGATTTTTAATTATATATCTACCATTTATGTCTGTTGCGGATCCAATAGATGTTCCAGAGATAATTACATTAGCTCCAATTAGAGGCTGGCCATTCTTTTCATCGGTAACAACCCCTGATAGGGACCCTTTTTCTTGATTGGAAAAGGTCAGACTAAGATTTATAAAATAAACTAATATGTAACAAAAGACTCTTTTATTTAAAATCATTTTTTCATATTAGATAGGCTTTATTAGTTTTTTGTTAGATTTAATTTTGATTCGTGTTAGATATATAAAATTATTTATAAAGATAAGGGAGGACAAAAAGCCCCCCTTATCTTTTTTAATCAAGGAATTTTCTTGTGAATCTACTTTAAAAGCGTCATTTTCCCGATTACTGACTTTGTTTCTGTAGAAATGCGATACAGATAAAGTCCGCTTGGTACTAGTTTTCCGTCTGCGCTACTTCCATCTTAAGTTATTCGGTGGAAACCTGAAGCCATATCCTTCATAGATGCTTCGTACACAGATTGTCCAACCATATTAAAAACGATTAAGGCAACAGTTTTGTAATTTTTGCCTAACTCAAATGCTATTTCCGTACTAGGATTAAAAGGGTTTGGATAATTGCCATGTAGCGTAATCTTATCCGCCACTATAGTAAATGAATTATTATCCGTACTTAATAGTAAACCTGCTTCAGAAAGATAAGACCATCCCTCTAACCAATTTTCATTACTTGAAAATGCGCCTTTAAAATCGGTTTGAACAAAAAAATCATCTTCAATCACTTCGTCTACGCCTTCATAAGCAGAACCACTAGCTGAAGGCGTCACATCTAAGGTAGCAGGCAAACCGTTTGCATCTACTGTGTAAGCAAGTCCTGCTGATTCCGATACGTATGTTCCTGTCCAGTCCCCATCGGTTTCTTCATCAAAATCATCCCAAGGAACATCAGCTAGTCCATTCATTACTACACTGCCTGATATATAAAGATAATCTGGATGACCATGAGCTTGAGCAGCAGTTAGATCTTGAGTTACAAGCTCTGATCCATTGTCATCATTACGAACTCCATCGTTTGCACCATGGATAATATAATTACGGAAATCACCTCCGGTACCTTCCCTGAGACGCAAGGCATCTTCTCCATGTGCAACCGAACTGATTACGGTAACATTCGCAAAGTGTGGATGAGACCTTGGCTGACTATCTAGGTCACCATTGGTTTTGCTATCCATTTCATGGCCTTTATCGCTATCATCTGCACGCACAACCAATAAAAACTGACCACGACCCTGGTAACCTGCATCCGTATCGAAAGCATCATCACCAACCGATACAGCAGAACAATATTTTAAATCCACAGTTCCACCAAACATCTCAAAACCGTCATCTAAGTTCAAAGCTACTTCACAATATTCAACAACAGT
>CACLYL010000004.1 GCA_902611135.1 uncultured Fidelibacterota bacterium
TAACACCTTTTTCAGATACTTCATTCTGTGTAGTATGCTTTAACATTTGGTCCTTATTGTCACTAGAGCATCCAGGAATGGTCAAAATAAAAATGAGGATAGAACAAACATAAATATAATTAGTTACTTTCATTTTTCTATTCAGTGGCATTTTAATATAAACAAACTAAAATATTATAGTGTAAATATAGGAAAAAGATACCTTTTATTTCAAAAAAAAATAAACCTAATCCCAATCTTCAAATCCGTCTATTGAACATTTTTTTGTGTTTAAAACTTCATGTTCAGCAAAACTTGGACCAAGATTATTCACAAATGCAACTATACTTAACTCATTTTTATCAAATCCTTCAACGGTAATTAAAAATGTTTCTATGTATTCGCCAGATAAGATCGCCTCAGATGAAATTGGACTACCTTGCGATTCAGTTAATATTAGCCTTAAGGTATGATTATGTGCATATCCTTGTATGGGATCTCCCAATCCAAAAAAGATGGATGATGTATCTGTATTATAAAAGTTTCGTTGATCAAATCCATAACCAGTTCCTGTTACATTATCTTCAATTAAATATACATTTAATCTTATATCACCTTGTATCTGTTCATTAAAACCAACATGAACATCAATTTCAGCATTACCATTAGATACATCAGATTTTATAGCTAATCCACAACTAGCAGTTTTTTCCAATTGTATTGTTGCAATATAATCCCACCATCCCCTATTCATAGAGACGATTGAATTTCCATAATAATCGGTGGTGGCAACAACTCGATCAACCATACCAGATGGGAAACCGGTATTTTGATATGTATTTATTAAAAAATTAGCATTAAAAGAATTGAATAAAGATTTATCCAGAGTGGAGGGTGATTTCGATGAGAATGGTGAGAAGGATGGCGTATGGTCTTACTTTAACAAAAAAGGTATCAAAGAGAAAGAAGTTACTTTTGAAGCTGGCCAAGATTTGGTTCATACATATTTTGACTCGACAGGTTTGAAAACTAAAGAAGGTAAGATGAAAGATGGAAAAGAAGAAGGTATGTGGTCTTTTTTTGATGAAAAAGGAAATAAAAAAAGAGAAACTGAGCATAAAGCTGGTAAAGAGGATGGCATTTATTTAATCTATTATGAAAATGGTCAAAAAGAAGCAACAGGTCCCTACACATCAGAGGCAAGAATTGGGAAGTGGACCTTCTGGCATGACAATGGTAACAAGTGGCAAGAGGGTAGTTATATAAAAGGTTCAAGAGATGGCAAGTGGTCTGTCTGGAAAGTAAACGGAAAGTTGAAGGAAGATTTAATTTATGATAATGGTGATTTTGTAGAGAGGATTGAGTACTAAATCTCATTTTTATATGCAATATAATTAAAGACAGTTCTTAAATTGTTTTTAGTTTAAAGTTCCTCTATTTTGAGATATCGTTTTAATTATATTTACTTTCTTACCGTTATTATGTTGTACTCTCAGCAAGGTAATTATGTTCGTAAGTCAATTAGTTCTCCACGAACAATTTTAATATCGACGAATTCAATAAAAAACCTGGATTTTGATTATAAGTCTTTTGAGCGTTTTTTAAATTTTTACATTGAAGTTCCAAGATTTGATCAAAATAAACTTCCAGAAAAAGTAAACCAAAATTTTGAAAAAAAAGCAAAATTAATAAATAACTATGATTCTATAAATATTTCTAGGTTACTGAATAAGACCATTATTAGTGAAATATTAGAAATATTAAATGATCCTGATATACAAAAGAGCAGATTAAAAAATTTTCGAAACGAGTCTCAATTTTATTCATTTGCAGATACAAAGGGAAAATCTTTAAATCTTAATTCTGAGGAGCTTAAATCAATGATGAATTCTGCATACATTTACATACCTTATATTTCATCTGCAAGATCTCATACAAATAGGCAAAGAATTGTTACACAAGATACAATTCTAAAATATAGAAAGGGAGTTAAAATAGAAAAGGTAAAATATGATACATTAGAGGTTGTAAATAAATATTTGGTTGAAATCAATGGTGGTATAATTTGGTATAGACTAAATATTGATGAAAATGGGAAAACGAAAATTAATATGATTGAAAATATCACTGCCAGTTCATCTAGCCACTATAATCCTAATGATTACAATTCTAGAAAAAAATATAGGAGATTTTATTTTGGAAATGATTCTTGGAGAACGTCTCCTGAACAATACATACAGAATGATGCAATGCTCTCTTTTTGTAAAGAATTAGGCTTAAGAACTAAGAAAATTGAAGATTTTCAATTATCAGCTCAGATTATAGAAGCGAATAAAAGGACATATGGAATAGATATTGGAAGAGCAGAAGGATTAAATCTTGATGATGGATTTTATATTTATGATCTTGAAGAAGATATAAATGGAAATGAAATTGAGCAAAAAATAGGATATGCTAGAGTAATAAAAACCGGCAATAACTTAGAAAATCCAAATGACCTTAGCTATATAAAACAAATTATGGGACCGATTGTAGCTGAGGGGTCCTATATTAGAGAACATACAAAGCTCGGACTATCTCTCGATGTCCAAATAGGTAGATCTTCCGATGTATGGATTAAACCCAAACATACCTCGCTCACATTTGCCGATATTGATCAAAATATTATAGAAAAGGATGTCAAAAACATTTCAACTTTCGCAATTGGCTTATCTTATAATATTGCAGCGATAATAAATTTAACACAGTCATATATTAAATTAGAATTTGGACTTGGATTCCCACATGGGCAAAAAGTCAGTGATGATTTTGGAAATGGAAAAATGTATATATTATCTCCTTATTTAAATCTTAAAAAGAGATTTGGTAGTAGATTGTTTAACGGAATTCAATTAGGTGCTGGCTTTGATAATTTATTTATCTCTGATTCAACAGAAATATATGACTATGCCTTTAATATTTTTTCAACAAACTTTAAAGTTGAAAATGAAATTGGATTTTATATAAATCCTGAACTGGTAATCATATTCTCATCCCATTATAAAACCAATATCTATCCGCTTTCTGTAAATTTAAGTCTTCATGATAAAAATTATAAAAATAATAATAGTTATCTTTTTAACGACTTTTATTTAGGTGGAATTTCTATTAATATTGGGATGATTTATGAAATTAAAAATATTGGAACTAACATTTTTGGTCGATTAGACCCCCTTAAAGTATATTAGTATTATGCGCCTAAAAACTGAAATAGTCAACAATGTAGTTCAAATGAGATTATAATATGTATAAGTTTTACTGTACATTTTTTTTATCACTAAATTTTTTCTTTAGCCAAGAGCCAATTTCAAAACAAGCTACTTTAATCGAAACGATTTCCTCATCCGAAGTAATGGTCGAATCGGTCGGGATATACTATGGAAAAGGAAAAAAAAATAGACACAAAAGAAAAGATATAAAAAAAAATGGGCTCATAAATGCGTTAGCCGATGCAAGAAAGTCTTGTATTTATTTCATTTTATTTGGAAGTAATGATCCTTTATTAGCTTCGGATGAGATTGTCTTAAAGTATAAAAATCATAAAGATTTCTTTTTTAGCTCTTCGAACGTCTCAAGATATATTACATATGAAGACTCTAAGATTATTAAAAAGGTCACGATAGATAATGGAACCGGGCTAAAAGTAACCAAACGTTTTAAGGTTAATAAAAAATACCTTTTGAATGATCTAGAAGAGAAGGAAATCTTAATTAGTAACCAAAAGTTATCAAAAATGTTAGGAAACCCTTTTATTTTAGTTTTACCAAGCGTGAAAAAGGGTCTCAGTCCCATACTAGCTTTAAGTGCTGACAAGTATCTTAAACATTCAGCTACAGTAATCGAGAGTTATTTAACCTCTAGAAATTTTGATGTTGTTGTTTCGGAACAAGTTGAAGTTATTGAGAACCTCAACAATGCTCAGGCATCCCTTGGTGATCAAGGTGAGGATCTTGCTTACCAACTTGCTTTATCTATTGGAAGCGATATCTACTTTCAATTTTCTGGAAAATTTGAAGATGGCAGTTATGGAACCAATAAATATTCAATTACAATTCGAGTTTTTGAGACTACAACAGGCAGATTATTGGGTTCAGAAACGGGCTATAGCAAATCACGAAAAGCAGAAAAAATGCTTAATATTGAAGAGGCCATAAATGATGCAATAGATAAGGTAATAACTAAGGTTATTAATTATTGGAATTTAGATTTACAGAATGGAATTCAGTATAAAACAATTATTCAAATTTCCTCCGAATTTGATAATGAAGAGATTGAAGAAATTCAATTTAGTCTAATGGATGCAATGGATAACATGGTCAATGAATCAAAAGAAAATATTATAACTGATGAAACAATGGATTACGTTATATGGTGCGATCCCATAAAATATAATAAGACTTCAAAGGTATATAGAACTTTAAAAAGTAACTTTAATAAAAAGTCAAATTTAGGTACCTTAAAAAAGATAAATATCAATAGAAAAATACTTCTTTTAAAAATCGATAATGACTAAGTCTACCTTAAAGTTTCTTAACTGTTTTCTTTTTTTTATTTTATCCTCTGATCAAATTTTAGAAGCAGATGAGCCTAGTTGGTTCCTTAGTTCCGATATTGAGGGTTATCCAAAGAATGAATTTTACATAGGTGTTGGATCGGGCTTAACCTTAAATAAAGCTTTAGAACAAGCACAAAATATAATTGCAACTCAGATTCAAGTTTCAATTGAATCATCAATTGAGACAAGATTAAGATCCATAACTGATGGCGATGATGAGTATTATTCAGACGCGTATTTTCAAAACATAAAAACCACTACAAATTTATCAATTAACGGAATAGAAATTATTGACAGGGAAAAAAATAAACTAAAACACTACGTCTTAACTGTCCTTAATAAACAAAGATTTCAAAGTGCTTTAAAAGCTGAGCTTTATGAACTTAATCGAGCTGTGAGGCGTTATCAAAAAATGGCTGAGAGTGCATTACTAGAAAATAATATTATAGAGGCAATTATTTATTACAGTAAGGTCAAAGAAATTATACCCCATTTTTTATCAAAAAAAACCTTCTATAATTCTATTGCATTAAATCCTTTTATGGATTTGGAGAGTAAAACCCTAAATGATGTATCAGATGAGATGCGAAAAGTAATCTCTAAAATAAAGCTAAAAGTCTTAGTTGGGGATAAACAATATGCATTGGTAGGTAGAATGTTACCTAAAGAAGTGAAGATTCTTGCGTATTACAAAAATGAGAATAGTCCAATACCTGGAATGCCATTGGTAATAAAAAATAATTCTCGTGGAACTATTCAAGAGGGTTTAACAGATGAAAAGGGGATCTATAGTTCGAGATTTTGGGCAATCTCATATGGAAGCAGTGAGGAAGTTTTACTTGTTTTTCCAAATCTCTCGGCTTTTACAAAACAATTTGAAGACCTTCCTACTAAAACATCAGTGAAAATTAAATATACGATTATTAAAAATCCGCCGATGGCTTTTAATTTATCTATACAAAACTCTGAGGGTATAATTCTCCACAAGGTTGAAAATAAAGTATTAAGAAGCCTACAAAAACTTGGTCACTATTTATCGGAGGATGCTGATCTGAATCTACATGGTAGTGCCAGCGTAGTTGACAAAAAGGAAATTGAAGGAAAAAATGGATTACAATTCCTAGTTAAATCTGAATTAGATTTGAATTTAACGTTGAATAAAAACGGCTCTAGGTTGGCTAGTTTTACAATTGTTGGCAAAGGTGTATCAAAGAATAGTTATGAAGAATCAATTGAAAAATCGTTCAAAAAATTTAAAATTGGGCAAAGGGATCTTGCCAACATAATCGAGAGTTCAAAGGGCAAGATAAATGAACTTCTATTTGAAAAATCAAAGTTAAATTTTGAAAAAGGAAATAATGCTTTCAAGGAAAAAAACTATTTGGAATCTATGAAATTCTACTCTGAGGTTACGGTTGATCAGATTTTGGTTGATAAAGCAATTATTCAAATTGCTAAAATCCAGCAGAAATTAAATCTTAAAGAAAAAAAGAAACCAAATAAAAAGCCATCAAATTGGCATAGAAGTGATTCCATAGATATTTCGAAAGCAAGAGAGAGAGCAATAGATATTATTAAAAACTAAATTAGTAGAATTTGTTTATATTTATTTTTCTGTTTCTAATATATCTTTTTTGCTTTGATTAATTATTTTAGAAATATTTCTAAGTTTTTTTTCCTTTTATAGAAATGTGGTAACTAAAAGTAACGGAGAAGTTTATACCATGAATTATTTTTGTCTAATAGCTTTTATTCTTTTCTTGAATAATTGCTCTGTGAAAAAGGATAAACATCTCACAAAGATTGACGCCATCAATTTAGCGAGCACCATTTATAAAGAATTCAAACTAGATATAATGAAAAATAAATTAAATTCTATGGAAAAAGGGGTCGTCAAGGTGAATCGAAAATCGATGAAATTTGACTTTAAGTATTTTGGTGAAAAACCGATAAATGGGTGGAGTATGTATCTGTCTTTGCATGGTGGAGGAGGCGTACCAGACTCTGTAAACGAAAATGCATGGCTAAGACACAAATCGTTATATGAAGTTAAAGAGGGAATTTATTTAACTCCGAGATCACCATCAAATACATGGAATATGTGGCACCAGGGTCATGTTGACACTTTAATTGATGAATTAATTAAAAATATGATTGCTATATATGAAGTAAACTCTAACAGAGTTTTTTTAATGGGATATTCAGCAGGCGGTGATGGTGTTTACCAACTCGCACCAAGGATGGCAGATAGATTAGCTGGTGCTGCAATGATGGCTGGACATCCAAATGAAGCATCACCACTAGGATTAAGAAATATTGGATTTACATTGCATATGGGGGAGCAAGATTCAATGTACAATAGGAATCTGGTTGCTGTCCAATGGGGTAACATGTTAGGTGAGTTACGAAATAAAGATCCATTTGGATATAAACATTTTGTTAAAATTCATAAAAATATGGGGCATTGGATGGGTGGATTAGATACATCTGGTATTCGTTGGATTTCTCAATTTGAACGAAATCCATACCCTAAAAAAGTTGCTTGGAGACAAGATGATGTTTTAAATAAACGATATTATTGGTTGAAAAATAACAATCCTAGTGAGGGGGACACACTGATAGTATCTATCTTAGAGCAAACCATAACTGTTGAAAAAACAAATATTCCAAATTTTACAGTTTATTTGAATGATGATTTAGTTAATATGGATCAAATTGTCAGTGTAAGTTATAATAAAAAAGAAATTTATAAAGGACATGTTAAAAGAGATAGTAACATTATTAGAGAATCCACCATAGAGCATGGAGACCCCCAATCAGTGTATTTTGGAGAAATTGAAATAAATATTAATTGAAAATTTTAATGTATTTAATTTCAAATAAATTTTATCTACCTCTCATTTTTTTAATTCTTTTGAATAACTTATTTGCGTTTGAGTACAAAGTTAATATAATTCAAAGCAAAATAGTTTATAAAGAAAAGGGTATTTATGCCTGCTTTCCAAATATTTTTACAATCAAAGATACTATTATAATTGGTTTTAGTACTCGAATAACATCCTCCCATTATGATAAAGAAGGTGGAGGAAAACGGTACATATCAACGGATAATGGCTCTACATGGTATGAAACCAAACAAAATCATATTTATCCAGGTTATAAAAATTTAGAGGGTAACTATACAATAACCGTTCCCAAAAACTGGAGAAAAATTAATAAAGAAGATTTGCAAAAAAAAAAGAGTGAATCAATTACCATTAAAGTATCAAATGGTTTCTTTTGGGAATCTATAGGTATATATCAAAAAACAATAAATTCCAAAGGCCTTCAAATCTCTTCAAAAACCATCCAGTTGCCTAAACATTCACTATTGATGGGAACAAATCTATCATCCTATCATAGAAGAGATGATGGAGCAAGACTGATAGGTCTTTTTGGTAAACTAAGTAATCAACAAAAAGAGAATCAAATTTTTATTTTACAATCTTTCAACGACGGCAAAAAATGGACATTCATTAAACCTTATAGTGATCCTGGCAAAATTGGTAATATCGGCTTGGGAGAGACAGCATTAATTGAGACTGAAAAAAATGTAATTATTGGAATATCGAGAGGGTCAGATGGATATTTGTATAGTTCTCATTCAAAAAATTTCGGATCTAATTGGAGCAATCCAATGAAAATGAATATATGGGGGTATCCTGCAAATCTAATTAAGTTAAATAAAAAGCTTTTGGTTTGTACTTACGGGTATAGAAAAAGTCCAATTGGAATTAGAGCTTTAATTTTAGATTCTGAAACATTAGAACCTAAGTCCAAAGAGTTCATTTTGCGAGATGATGGTAAAGGAAATCCATATGATACTGGATATCCTATGACAATAAATTTAAAAGAAAACACTTTTTTAACTTGCTATTACTTTACATCTGCGGATAACATTACCCATATTGCAACGACAAAATGGGAAATTATTTAACATGGAAATACAATTAATTGGAAAAATATTTACGAATCCCCTGGTCTTTATTTTCTCAATTATCATTTTCTTAAGCTTTAAAGCGTCACTTAATGTAAAAATTAAATTCCCTATTTTGATTTTTATCTATCTTTTTTCAATCCCCTTAACCTCAAACACCCTACTAAACATTTGGTCAAAAGTTGATACAATTAAGAAAAATGAGAAATATTTCTCAGCAATCGTTCTTGCTGGAGGATTGGATTATAATTGGCATTTTAGGCAAGAAATCGAAAATCCATATAAAATAAATTTTGATAACTTTACAAAATTTAAAAATTCTGAAGAGCGAATATTTGCAGGAATTGGGGTTGTAAAAAAAGGTATTGCGAATAATTTACTCCATTCAAACTGGGTTCCAAAGCTTAAGCATAAAGGGGAGATTCATAATTATAATGTAAGTTTAAAATTAAAAAGGTTTGCAGTTGAAAAAGGTCTGCCTAAAAGAAAATTTAAGATTTACGGAAATAAAGTTAAGAGAACTTTGGATGAAGCATCAGAATTAAAAAAGTATCTAGGGAAAAATTCAGCAAATAGGTTACTATTAATCACAAGCCAAAGCCATATGAGAAGAGCATTAGCTATTTTCCAAAAGAGAGGTATTTATGTCGATTGTATGTCAGTCGAAAAGGTAGACACTATAATGAATTCTATTCAAAGAACTAAGAACTATATACCAAGCGTTGAGGGATTATTTGGTATGAGAACCTTTTTGTATGAATTTATTGGATATATTGGTTATTGGCTGTTAGACGATATATAAATAAACTATGAAGATATTATTTTTGTTCTTTTTGAGTCTCAATATGATTTACAGTCAATTAGGTCCAACATTTAAAGAATACAATTATACCAATATAATTTTGAGAAATAATATCTATCTAAAAAAATTTAGTGATAAAGTTGTTGATGGGAGAGTTTATCAAAATATTTTAGATGAATATATATACATGGGTAGAGTCAAAGATGGAAATATAAATGGTTCTTGGATAGAATGGCATGAAAATGGTCAAAAAAAAATTAAATCTAATTACATAGATGGAAATTTGGATGGCTACTTGACAATTTGGAATGAAAATGGATCTAGGGATTCTAAATCATATTTTTATAATGGAAGACTAGATAGTTCATGGACGTATTTCCGAAACGGAAATATCAAAAAGGAAGAAACTTATAAAAATAATATAATCTCAAATATAAAACTTTTTTTTAAAAACAATTCTCTTTTTTTGAATGGAAAGTTTACAAATGGAGAAAAATATGAAGGCGAGTTTATTGAGAAAAGAAAAAGAATTAGTAATTTAAAAATATTTGATGATTCTTGTATTGTATCCTATAAAAATAAACGAGAGATTAATATTTCCTACTTTAGGGGAGGCACTTTTAAATATGAATCCAAACCAAAAATTTATTTAATTCAAGATTGTCGAGTGGATAGCTGCTATGATGTCCATGAAATCGAGAATGCGTTGATTAATCTAAAAGAACAAGAAAAAGATAAAAATAAAAGAAAGATAATTAATCAGGTTATTAAGGCTAATGACAGCCTAATAAATTTAAATCCTATGTCACATAATCCATTATCCAAAAAGATAAAGGTTAACATAATTAAAGAAGAGGTTGAGCAATATATAAATCGAAATAAACGATTAAATGAGTCTTTGATACAGGAAATAAATAAATTAGAACAAAAAATAGAAAAAGTTGAAAAAGATGATTTGGAAAAAGAAAATAATTTGAAGAGAAGGTTTTTAGAAGGAAAGTTTTTAGAAATAAAAAGATTAGAGCGACAAAAACCAATAACTATC
The DNA here is from genome assembly GCA_902611135.1 of uncultured Fidelibacterota bacterium. Lineage (GTDB taxonomy): Bacteria > Fidelibacterota > Marinisomatia > Marinisomatales > UBA1611. The sequence goes on from CACLYL010000004.1 coordinate 10,397, forward strand.
TATGAAAATAATTTCTTTCGTTTTTCCTATAAAAATCTTGAGAACACCCAAAATAAAAATATAGCAATATTATTTCAAAATAAAAGTTTGGCAGAGCTGTCAAAGATAAGCTTTTTTGTTGTAATGGAGAGAAACGGAACAGAGGTTTTTAGAGAGGAATTTTCTTTTAGTAACATTATAAGCAATCAGATAAAGCAGTTGGCAATAGAAAATTATATAGTATTTAATAAATTAAAAATAATTCCCTTTGATTAAAAGATATCATGCAAATACATGCTATGAGGAAAGATAAAAATATGGATCAGAAGCCAGAGTAAGCTTATAATTCTTGCTGGAATAACTGTGATTGGATAATATTTTGATATGAGGTAACCAAAAACGGTTATTAATGGATCTGAAATAAACCTATTTGCCCAAAACTCCACCCCCTGAAACCAATATTCAACTGATTCTCCTGCTAATCCCGTTTCTAAATAATGTTCTGCAGTCTCCCAAATATATGCTATCAGAAGTACCAATATCATATCAAAGTAATAGCCTTTATCCGTATCTATCTTAAATTCATTTTTGATCATTTTTTTGTTAAAGTATATGGAAAAAGAACCAATTGAAATACCGCTTAAAAGATGTTCAACGGTCCAAATGTCAAAAAAGGCAACAGTTTTTAAACCCCATATCATATATTCGTTTCAATCTTCATATTTTACAACTTAATATCATTATTATAGAATAAACAATATTAATTTAATTGACCTGCCATAAGGGTATTTAGGACTTGAAAAGTTCTATATTAACAACTCTAATTTTTTCAATCAGCATTTTCTGTTCAATTTGTTTATCACAAAAAGATATTTATGAGGAACCAACATATTTTCGAAATAAAGTTGATAACAAATTAAAAATAAAGAGTAAATCCTCATTCCAAAGCTAATTAGAAATTGATGGTAAAGATTTTACTAAATACAAGTTTCAAGGAAAAAGTCATTACTACTTAAATCTTAAAGAGAGTACTAGAAAATCTATAGCAATAAAGTTAAATAATAAACTTGAATCTAAATTAAAATTTTTTGTTATTGATTTAAATCATAATGGATGGATTGGTCCTTATCAAAACCTTAACAAATTAAGTTTACCTAAAATAACGGATCGAATTAAGAGCAATTACATTTTATTAGAACTAATCCTAAAAGAGAATGAACAACTAATAAATCCTTTTATCGATATTTTATATTTTGATAATTCGTCAAAACGAATTATCAATTCTTTTAAAAACAATAGGTGGAAGACTTTAAAAAGAGACCATCGTAGGAATATTTTTTTTCGTGAATATTGACCTCCAAGCAATGAGTGCATTCGTCCTTTCAGTCGAAATCAAGAACTAAATCCTGAAGGGTGGATTGGCCAAAATTGGGAAGGAAGTGGCTTTGATGTGGTATCCTACTTTCCAACCTTTTCTCCGGCAGATTGTAATAATTGTGGACAAGGCAATGGTGATTTACAAGTTGATTACCAATTAACATATGAAGACTGGTTGAATATCGTTGATTCAATACAGCCAATAGCAATCATAACGTTTAGTAGAGGAAGCATAGATAATACATGGGAATTTAAATGGAATTATTAAAATAGTATAAATTGGGTAGATGACTTTACACCTCCTTACCAACCAACGCCAGCACCTCCAGATTCTATATTAGAAGCTGTTTCGGCTAGATTCTCTATTCTTCCAAAGGACTCTATAGTCTCAAAAATTTATTCTTCAAATTTAGATATATATCCTTTTATCGATTATAACTTAGGTGCTGGTAATTACTTATCAGAGTTTATTGGTTATAATGGGGTTTGGTATAGAGATCTAAATATTAATGATACATTAAACATAAAGTTTATTAGCTGGGCATGTTCATGTGGAAGGTGTAATTCCTTGGGATACTGCTTTTGAGGGAGCAAAAATTAGTCTATAATCGGTCATTGAAAAACTAAATGATTTATTGCCTATAATAGGATATAAATATGGATGGAACAATTTCAATATTAGATATAATTCTATAGATTTCATTTTTAAGTGGGGATTACAATTTTAATGAAATTGAAAATCATAATGCAGATATAAATTTGGCCCTAGGACAGATATTTTTGATTTACTAATTTTATCGGATAATTTGTTGTTAGGCAGATAAGATAATTTTAGTTTAATTTTTCAAAATATTCTCCACTCTTAATTGTCCCTTCTTTTAAAACTTTGCAGTACCACCCTCTACGATTTTTTAGTGTTTTTATGAAACTACCTATTTTTGATAAACCTACATAGTTCAAATTTTCTAATTTTTTACAAGGAGCACATACGAATGAGATTTGTAATTCAACATTTCCAATTTTATACTTATTGCCTGGTTTTAGGGAATTGTAGTTTACATTATCTAAGGTTAGATTTTCTCCTAAGTCACCAGGCCTTACAGGCCAGCCTTCAAGTTGTAATTTATTTATAACATCCATAGACAATATCATTATTGCCATATCAAGTGTATTTTTTTTTTTTAATTTTCTATAATTATTAAAATCTTTTTCGATTCCATCAAAGCTGATGATGCCTTCTGAAACACTCTCTTTTGGCAAACCGATACCATCTTGAGTATTCGGTTTCACATTTATTTGATATACTTTTGATTTTAACATATAAAAATTTAATTCAATAAACTATAAATAAAATTGTAAAATTAATTATGGATTATTTCCTGAAAAAATTAATAAAAAGAGATAATATTCGTCTTTTCATTCTTAAATGTCATTTATTATTAGGATTTATTTTTATATTTAATAATATGGTATTTGGAATAAATGGTTTGGGCGTTAATAGTGGCTTTACATACTTTGACGTCAAAACATCTTTAGATTCTAAAATATTCAAAAAACAGGAATTGGTAGGATACCTGACAAATCATGGATTTAAAAACGGACTAAATCATGGATGTTATTTCTATTACGAGTATAACAATTATGAATTTGAAACGGAAATAAACATATTAACCAAGAAATACAGTTTTTCATTTAAAAATCAGCTTCATAACTCAAACACTCAAACAAAAATTTACAATACTAACTTTAAACTAGAAAATATATTATTAAATGTAGTAAAGCCTTTTACGCTTTTAAATATTAAAAAAGTAATTCAATCTGATTTTTTATTAGGGTTTGGATTAGGAATGAGTCGTACAACACCAATCGTCTATAATTTTTTTTTAAATCAATATGATAATTTTTTTATATTTGATGTTAATGGTGATCCTGACCTGTCAAATGGTACATTGTCTTTAAAGACATTAAACAGAAGGTTAAATATATTAAAGACTGAAAATATAGCTTACTCGGTAAATGGTCAGATAGGTTTTAAGGTTAGAATGTTTAACATAGAAACTTCAAGCTTTTTTAGATACACATTCTTAACGCAGACTACAAATAAAAGAGACTTGATACATGAGCTAAAAGGATTTGGAACATTACTTATGAGGTTGGGGATATACTTTTAATTTTAAAAAATTTGTTACCACTTTAATTAATCTTTGATAAGAGCTACAAACCCTTGTTAAAAAGGTTTTTTCTTTTATATATTTAAAAGCTGTTACAAAAAAATTTAAACATTTATGGTTTCTAAAAAATTTGTTAAAATGAAAAAGGAATTAAAATAGAGATAAAAGATGGCAAAAAAGAAAAAAAATATTATTGAAGAAGAATACGATATCTATGATGATATCAAACTAGCAAAACGGAAAACCATTACTAATGGTGAAAAGTATAACTTTTACATATTTGACATGCTTGCAATTGAAAAGGAATTATCCAATGGTAAATATGGTAAAGGAGATACGACTATTAGTATTATGAAAGATTTTAAGCTTATGGATGAAGAGACTGGTGAGATGCTTGATGTAAAATTGCGTTGCTCCAAGAAAATTAATGATGGGTTAGAATTAGAAATGCCAGAAGCAGAGGAAGTATTTGAAAAATGTATTAAAAAGCTTGAAGAAATGGGACTAACCAATACAGCTGAAGGAGAATAATTTTGCAGATACTTTTCTTGGTTTAGAGATACTCAATTAAAAATTTCATTTTTCATGAGCAAAGTTATACAGTTAATTATTTAATGGCATACATATACATAGTTATCTTATCTTTTTTATTGTATTGTATTTTTTACATTTACAAGTTTATCATAATAAATAAAAGTGAAGTAAAGTTAATTTTTCAAAGAGCATTTTTTTTTCGCACAAATCCATATATTAGAAAAACAATAATTATCTCGTCATTAAAATTATTATTTAGGCTTATTAGAAAGTTTATCATAAAATATTAAATAAGAAAGATTCATATATGAATTTTTCATATAGAGATATAAATAATAATGATTTTAAAGAAATAATTGCCCTTAACACAAAATTTGAGTCTTATCTTAGTCCTCTAGATAACTCAAAGCTATTATTCCTTTTAAGAGAATCTAGTTTTGCTAAGTCAATTAGATTTAAACAAAGGTTAATCGGATTTTTGATAACTATTCCTCCTAATTCAGTCTATGATAGTATTTATTATAATTGGTTTAACAAAAAGTATAATTCTTTTATCTATATTGATAGAGTATGTATATCAAATGAATTTCAAAGGTATGGATTAGGTCAACATTTTTACAATGAAGTTAAAAGTAACTTTAAAAAGATGACTAAAAGAATGGTTTGTGAGGTAAACATATTTCCAAAAAACAAAATATCGGAGTCATTTCACATGTGGTATGGATTTAAACAAGTAGGAAAACTAAAATCTAAAAATTCTTTAAAAGTAGTTTCATTAAAGTCCTATGAATTTTAAAAACATTATTTTTTAAATTAAGCATCTAAAGTTTCTCAAAAAAGATAGAAATGAACTCTAAGAAAGAAAATCCAATATTTAGTATTACTTTAAATCTTATTTTGCCGGTTATTATCCTAAAAAAAGGAGATAGTTGGATTGGTGCAGATATACAATTATTTGGATTAGAATCCTCGATGCTGGTTTTAATAATGGCGTTATTATTTCCCATAATTTATTTTTTAAATGACTTCATCAAGAATTCAAGAACAAATTTTATATCAATTTTGGGTTTTGTTAATATTCTTCTTACTGGTTTGATTGGTATACTAGGAGAAAAATTTGGTATCTCTAAAAATTGGTTTATAATAAAAGAGTCCATTATTCCATTAGCAATAGGTATTTTAATTTTAGTTTCTATGAACTCTAAATCACCACTTGTAAAAACAATAATATTTAATGATTCGGTTTTTAATATTGCTAAGATAAATCAACACATTAAAGAAGAAAAAATAAGTATTTTTGATGAAATTTTTAGGAATTCTACTTATCTGATAAGTGGTAGCTTTTTTTTAAGTTCAGTTATTCAATTTTTTTTGGCAAGAATTATCATCACCGTTGATCCAGGACATGCAGACTTTAACGATCAAGTAGGTACAATGACATGGATGAGTTATTTTATTGTAATGATCCCCTGTATGTCAATGTTTGGTTACGCAATCTATAAGATCATGAATGGAATAACAGAAATAACTGGATTAAAGCGCGAAGAAATTCTAAATAGTTAAACGTTGGTCGATATTTTAGATAAAGTAAAATTTAAAAAAATTATTCATATTGATATGGATGCTTTTTATACCTCAGTTGAACAATTAGATGATCAAGGTTTAAAGGGAAAACCTGTTGTTGTTGGTGGAGATTCTGAAAGAGGCGTTATAGCAGCAGCTTCATATGAGGCAAGATCTTTTGGAATTAAGTCTGCAATGTCTTCAAGCTTGGCAAAAAAGAAGTGTGTCAATTTAATCTTCATAAAACCTAGATTTTATAGATACAAAGAAATTTCAGAAAAGGTTCGATCCATTTTTTATAAGTATACAAATTTGGTTGAACCATTATCATTAGACGAGGCTTTTTTAGATGTTACCAAAAATAAATTGAACCTTCCTTACGCATCCAAAATTGCTCTATTAATTAGAAAAGAGATTCAAACAGATGTTGGTTTAACAGCGTCAGCAGGTATATCCATAAATAAGTTTACTGCTAAGGTAGCAACTGAAATAAATAAACCAAATGGTCAAAAAACCATTCTTCCTGAAAATGTTGGTCCCTTTTTAGAAAGTCTGCCTATAGAGAAATTTTTTGGCATCGGAAAAGTCACCTCAAAAAAAATGATAAAGCTAGGTATAATGAATGGTTATGATCTTAAAATGAAATCTTTAGAATTTTTAAAAAAGAACTTTGGAAAACAAGGTGCATCTTTTTTTAATATTGTCAGGGGTATACAAAACAGTCCTGTTAATCCAAATAGAATTAGAAAATCAATAGGCGCAGAAAGAACATTTTCTAGAAATCTTTCTTCAATTCAGTACATGCTTGAGAAACTAAATGATATTTCAAATGAATTGGAAAAAAGAATAAAAAGGTTTAATAAAAGGGCAAGAACAATTACTCTTAAAATTAAATATAATGATTTTTCCATACAAACTCGGTCAAAAACGGTTGACCGAGGCTTTTCAAATAAATCTGACTTTTTTCCTATAATTGAACAATTAATTAATAAAAATAATATACATAAACCCGTAAGATTATTAGGTATATCTGTTAGTAACTTTGAAAACTGGCCGCAAAATAATGATCGAATTAATATTCAATGTAGTTTTGATTTTTAATTGGTAATATTTAAGGTTCAAATTTTATTTTTATGTATCTAAAACATATTTTAGTTTTTTTATTTTCAGTATGGCTATTGTTGATAGCTGATGATCATGCTATTAGATTTGATGGAATAAATGATCACATCATAATATCAGATCATCCGGATCTTGACCTTACCTCATCCTACACCCTAGAGGCCTGGATATTTCCAGAATCATTCTCCTGGCTCTCTGGCATCATATCGAAATATCATACCAGTGGATCAAATGGATACATGCTTCGATTAAGCCAAAATGCACCCTATAATGGTATTGGTTTTGATGAACAAGAGACCAGTAACGGTGTTTTAAATGAAAGCCAGTGGTATCACCTAGCTGCAGTTAAAGATGGAAATAGCAGAAGATTATATATAAATGGTATAGAAACTAATTTATCGGGTAATGGTTTAAATGTTAATTCAAACAGTGACCCTTTAAGGATTGCTTCCGATTATGCAGGTCGCTTTTTTGATGGTAAAATAGATGAAATTAGGATATGGTCTAATGCTCGTAGTGAAGAAGAAGTAAATACCTATATGGACTCATCACTTACGGGTTCTGAAACTGGACTTGTTGCTTATTATAATTTTAACACTGGAATAGGTGATACACTTTTTGATCTGTCAAATAATGAGCATCATGGAACCTTGATTGGAGGTCCAGAGTGGGTGGATGGTATCACAATAAATAGTATATTAGGAGATATAAATTTTGATGAGGTCCTTAATATCTATGATGCTGTTCAACTTGTTTCTATATTATTGGATAATGCATTAGCAAATGAACAACAGCTTAATGCATGTGATACGAATCAAGATGGTTTAATTGATATTTCAGATGTCATTCATCTGGTTCAATGGATTTTAAATCTAGACATGAGCAATTACTCCAATCTTCAACAAGTTATTGTTCAACAAGATCAAAATCACGTTGTTATCAGTTCTAGTGGTGATATAGCTGGCTTCGTCTTAACCTTTTCCGACGACTTAAAAAGCAATGAATTTATAGAACTACCTGATGGCTGGACGCATAAAATATCAGGGAAAAAATTGGTAGCATTCAGTATGGATGGAAGTTCATTGCCGCTAAATTATAATATAGAGTTAAAACAACCCTCTATCATCAATAAAGTTATTGCTTCTGGATGGAATGGAGAAACTCAGTCAGAATTAGTTAGTCCGCATAATTACGCTATTGCCTCCTATCCCAACCCATTCAATAATAGATGTATCATTAGGTATACAAAACCACATGACGGAGATACTATCCTGAATATTTTTGATGTGAACGGAAGAGAAGTAGAAAATTACATTCTAGGGTTTCAATACAAAGGTTTGCATGAATTTCATTGGCAACCTAACAATATTGGATCTGGTGTATATTTTATTTCTTTAGAAAATGATATAAAAGTCAACGCAATAAAAGTCGTCTTTTTAAAATGATAAAATACATCATTCCATTAATTTTATTCTTTAAGAGTATGATATTTGCCGATACGACTATAATTGTTCTTGAACAGTTTCATCAATTTTTTGGTAATTCAGGAAATATGCGGACCTATGTTGATACAATTAATTTTCCTGAAAATAATCTCTCATATTCAGAAATTTTTATGAATGTATCTCTAGATTGTCCTACTGGTGGATGCGATCCATGGGACCGTAAGGCAAACATACAAATTAAACAGTTTGGTGAATGGTTTGAAATTGGACGTTATGTAACTCCTTACGGTATTGGCTGCAACTGGGTTTTTGATGTAACGGATTACAGATCAATCTTAAAAGGCGAAAAAGAAATTAAATCCTACATAGATACTTGGGTTCAACCTGGGTGGCTTGTTACCATTGAATTTAACTTTATTTCAGGTCAACCTTTTACACCAAATACAGTAGTAAGGAATGTATGGAATTATGATTATATGGTTTATGGTGATGAATCAAATCCTCCTAATATTGAGACGATACATGAATATATTCCAGAGGATGTTCAATTTGCAAAACTTAGAATAACCACCACTGGACATGGTCAAGGAAATACTGAAAATGCAGCTGAATTTTCTTATAAAATTCATGACATCCTTATTGATGACCAAAACGCTTTTTTGCATGACTTTTGGAGAAATGATTGCGAACTTAATTCTTGTTCTCCTCAATTTGGAACCTGGCAATTTGATAGAGCAGGATTTTGTCCGGGTGATAAAGTTTTCTGGGATGATTTTAATTTATTGAACTTATACACACCTGGAGAGATGATTTCATTAGATTATGAACTAGAAGACTATTTAAATGAATGTAGTCCAAACAATAGTGATTGCGTTGATGGTCAAACATGCACTTCATGTGATTATAACAACAATGGTCATACTGAACCATTCTATTTTATAAGTTCGCAATTAATATATTACACCGAAGGTTATCATTCAAATGCAGATACGTACCTCTACCTAAATGATCAAGATAGTTTAAATAATCAAATAAAAATTTATTTTGAAAATTATGTACCTGCTTATGGAATCCAGCTTACACTAGATATAAGTAATCTTGCTGGATCAAATTTACAGGACATAGAATTTTATTCATCAGCGGGGGGTAGGGGTGAAGATAATGGTTGGACATTTTCAATAAATAACGAGGGTATGTTAATTGGTTTGTCTCAAGATTTAGGAACCCCACTGTTGCCTGGAGAAGGCCTTCTAACTGTTGTAGAATGGAATGGTAATACTATATCAAATTTAAGTGGTGAAATAGGCATTGTTGATTCAGAGGTCTCTGGTTACTTTGGATCGACATTATCAAATGAAATTGGACCAGATATTAACCTTGACCAAAACCTAAGTGTACAAGAAGAGAAAGAATCCCGTAAAAGAAAGTTGAAATTAAATAATCCCTATCCCAACCCATTCAATCCAACGATAAAAGGTGACTTTTTTATAGATAATAGTATGATAATAAATTTATCTATTTATAATCTAAAGGGGGAACTTGTGGATAAAATATTTTCTGGTGAAATGTTTAATTCAGGAAATCATCAGTATTCATGGAATGCTGAAAAAATACCAAATGGCGTTTACATTGTAAGATTGGAAACTGACTATGATACTAAGAATAAAAAGATTATTTTACTAAAATAATATGATTAGGGTAGATTATTTATTCAAGATTTTCATTGTTACTTTCTCATTAACCTTTGGTCAAATCTTTAATCCCGAAACAGGTCAAAAAATTGAACCAACTTTTGATTCAAATACAGGAATTTTCCTAAAATCGGATAGTTCACAAAATATTTATGTTCCTTTAATAAGCAATATAAGTTTTGATCGAAATTATTTTCAACGAACCATTTACCGTAAAGATGGCTTTGGGGGACCCTACTATATTGAATATGGAAAGAAAATATCTACACGAAGTCTATTAGGTAGATTTGATACTTATGATGCCTCAAATGAGGTTAATAGACAAATAAGAAGAAATAAAAACCTTTCTTTGCTAGGTGGAATATTAATCTTGACGAGCCCATTTTCGGGTTTAGTATTGGATTGGCCAAGTTTGTCTGTAATCCAATTTTACGGAGGTACTTTTTTTCTCATAAAAGGATCTATAAATGTAGCTAATTTATTACATAAAGGAATCTGGATATTTAACAGGGAAACAGTAAAAGAATATTTCCAACATAAAATAAAAAAATAGATTTGTATAATTATTGAGCAAATGATATAATTAAATTGTAATTATCATCTTAACAATAAAACTATGAGAGGGGGGAATTTTGTGATCAAAGATCTAATAGAAAACAATCCATGGCTGTCCAGAGCTGTTGCTATTGTCTTGGGTTTATTAATTGCTTACATCATTTTACAGTTAGGCGGTTAAAAGCTTTTTTTAATTGTATGAAAAATAGACTTTTTTTTTTCCTTACATTAAAAGTAATGTTGCTAGCCTCATCAAACGTTGAGTATTGGGAAAATCCAGAAATAATTAGTGAAAATAAGTTACCACCACATGCAACACTAATTCCTTTTGATGACTTGGAAGGAGCATTAACATTTAAAAATAAGAACTCTTCCAGAATCAAATCTTTAAATGGTCTTTGGAAATTTAATTGGGCCCCGAAGCCTGATGATAGGCCGCTTGAATTTTTTATGGATGACGCTAACTTAGCTGATTGGACCACAATCAAGGTACCTAGTTCATGGCAAATGGAAGGATTTGGCCAACCTATTTATACAAATATAAAACATCCTTTTCCATTTCCCAATCCTCCTTTTCCTCCTAAAAATAATAATCCAGTGGGTTCCTATAAGAGATATTTTAATTTGCCTGACAATTGGAAAAATGGACGTACTATTATTCATTTTGGAGGGGTTAAATCTGCTTTTTTTCTTTGGATAAATGAAAAGAAGGTCGGATATAGTCAAGGGAGTATGACTCCTGCAGAGTTTGATATAACAGATTATCTTAGGTTGGGTAAAAATAGTGTTTCTGCACAAGTTTTTAGATGGTCTGATGCCTCTTATATTGAAGATCAGGATTTCTGGAGATTGAGCGGAATATATAGGGATGTATATTTAGTAAACCTCCCGGAATCCCATATTCAGCACTATAAAGTTGGTGCAAAGCTTAAAAATAAATTTAAGGATGGTAACCTATCATTAGTCGCTCATTTAGATAATTACTCAAATAAAAGGAAAAAAGTTACTCTTAATATTAAAGTAATTGATAAAAAAAGTAAGGATATTTTACTTGATAAATCCATGCATGAAATTATTGATCCCAACAGGTCAAAAAAAATTAGTTCAGAGCACCATCTATCAAATATGAAAGCATGGTCAGCCGAAATACCAAACCTATATAATTTGATATTAACCCTTTATGATCATGAAACTAAAACCAATGAAATAGTAGCATCAAAAATAGGGTTTAGAAATGTGGAAATTAAATATGGGCAACTACTTGTAAATGGACAGCCTATCATTTTAAAAGGTGTAAATAGACATGAGCACGATGAGGTTACTGGGAGGACGATATCCGAACAATCAATGATTAAAGATATTAAACTAATGAAAAAATTTAATATCAATGCTGTAAGAACCTCTCATTATCCAAATGATCCAAAGTGGTATAAGTTATGTGATGAATATGGAATTTATGTCATGGATGAGGCCAATATAGAGTCGCATCATTTTTGGTCTAGGTTTACAGAAAACCCGTCTTGGACAAAAGCATTCCTTGATAGAGCGCAAAGGATGGTCAAAAGAGATGTAAATCATCCATCAATTATCATATGGTCACTTGGAAACGAATCCGGGTATGGCAAAAATCATGATTTAATGGCCAATTGGATACAAGAGTATGATAATAGCCGATTGATACATTATGAAGGAAAAGATCCTGGCTATGGAACAGAACCGAATCATTTTGATATCATTTCAAATATGTATGCATCGGTTGATTTAATGATAGATTTGCATAATCAAAATCCGGATCGGCCGGTAATTTTGTGCGAATACTCACACGCAATGGGAAACAGTAATGGAAATCTTAATAAATATTGGAATGCCATATATTATTATCCAAGGATTCAGGGTGGTTTTGTTTGGGATTGGGTCGATCAAGGGATTCTTAAAAAAGATGAGAACAAATCTTACTACCTCTATGGAGGGGATTTTGGGGAAGAGATTCATGATGGTAACTTTTGCATAAACGGACTAGTGAGCCCTGATAGAACTCCACACCCAGCTCTTTATGAACTAAAACACCAACATCAAAACATAAAAGTTCATTGGAATAAAAATAAAAGAGACCAAATTGAAATAGAAAATAGGTTTTTTTTCAAAACATTAGAGGATTTCAATGGTGAATGTGTTCTAAAAGAAAACGGAGTTAAGATAAAAACAATGCCACTTGATTTAAGAAGAATTAATCCTGGTGATAGAAAGATTATTAAATTATCAATAATCGAAAATACAGCAATAGATAAAAATAAAGAATATACATTAAACTTTTACTTTAGATTAAATAGGGATAGAAAATGGGCCGAAAAGGGTCATCTAATAGCCAATGATCAAATCTTATACCATAGTCTATCCAATTATAACATTGCATACACCAGCAATAAATATTCAATCGAAAATAAAATACTTAAGAAAAGTTCTATCAACTTTGAGAGAAATAATGATGGAGTAGTTGTTAAAGCTGCCAAGAGAAAGTTTCAGTTTAACTTCGATCAAGGACAACTGCTTAAAGTTTTTTACAACGAAAAGGAGATAATTAGTAATCCAATTTTACATAATATTTGGCGAGCACCAACAGACAATGATATGGGTGGTTCCTACAAAAAGAGCTTTCATGATAAATGGATAGAAAATGGCTACAATTACCTTGAGAGGAGAGTAGAGTCAGTCAATTATAAAAAAGTCAACAATGATAAAATTCAAATTTTAGTTAATGAGCGTTATTTTAATGAAAAATGTGAGGTTTTTGTTCAAAAAGCATACAGTGTATTATCAAACGGGGATTTAAAAATTGATTTAGTGACAGATATTAACCCAATCATGCCAGTTTTACCAAAAATAGGGTTAACAACAAAGGTTTCGTCCAAATTTTCGAACTTTGAATGGTATGGAAGAGGGCCCTATGAAAATTATCCAGATAGGAAAATTGGCTCCTTAATTGATCGATACCAACATAACATAGATGAACTTTATTTTCCTTATATAAGACCTCAAGAGAATGGAAATAGAACAGATGTTCGATGGTTAAGTTTTTCAGACTCAGATGGTACTGGAGTAATTGTATTTGGCGATCAGAATTTTAATTTCAGTGCTCAAAGGTTTTCATTGGAAAATTTAACCACCGCGAAACACACAAATGAACTTAGACAAGATAATTCAATAAATATAAATATAGATCATAAGATGATGGGACTAGGTGGAGATGATAGTTGGAATCCTCGAACGCATGATGAATATTTAATACATCCAGGAAAATATAATTATTCCTATTTATTTAGATTTTGCGATGATGTAAATAAAGGATTAAATGACCCTATATTTTATGACTAGAATATTTTTGCAATTACATACTTTATTTTGATTTAATAGAATGCTTAAAGTATTTAAAAATTATTCTGAACATGAAAAGATAAAAAATTATTTTATTTATAAAAAAACGCCCTTTGTGATTAGAAACCTTTTTAAAAGCAATGTCGATTTAAAAATTTTAAGAAGGAAATATTCTGACTATGTTGTAAATAGTCTCAATAATAATTCCATTAAAGAGAAAATTTCAATTTTTGATCTAATCAATAAGATTAAAAAAGGACAAAAATATATATTGAGAGCAAATACTCTGATAGGAAATAAAATTTTTAAACATGTTGATACAAGCATCATAGATTATTTTAGAGACAAACAAAGCAACTTCTTAGATTATCTTCTGAGTCATGGAGAAACCTCTAGGCAAAAAACTCTTTTTCTCAGCACAAAAGGGTGTACATTTTCAAAACATGCTCACGTGATATCAGGAATGATCTTTCAGTTGGAAGGAACAAAAACTTGGTACATATCAAAGACATTGGATAACTTTTTTTCCATAAGATTTAAATCATTTTTAAATCCGAATCCACTTTATGTTACAGACAAAGATAAATCAAAAGAAGCTAGAGTCCTATTATACCCTGGTGATTTTCTATACATCCCAGCATATTGGTTTCACTATACTAATTGTAATGAAACCAGTTTAAGTATGAGCTACTTTTTTACTGAAAAATTAAATTATTACCTCAAAAAAACCCCATTGCTATTCTTATTTCAAGCATTTAGAAATCCAATACAGACCATTTATAAATCATTAAATAAGGAACCAGAGGATCATATATTTGACAAAATGAATATTTTAAGAAAATGTTATAAAATAAAAAATAAATATCAGAGAAGGGATACAATTGAATTTTTTAGAAGTAATGATTTTTCATAATCAGGAGACCATTAAAATAATTGATATAAACATAATTAAAATGAGGCAAACATGAAACAATACTTTACAGGATTTTTTACAGCTACTTGTTTGGTAAGTAGTATTTTCATTTTTATTGGAGCACAAAATACTGAATTTGGTGATATTAAAGCTCATTCTATAAGTATAATTAATAATGATGGTAAGGAAACATTATGGCTTGGTAATGGTGAAAATGGAGGCGGTTTCTTGGAAACTTTTAATCGTAAAGGAAATAGAACAAGCTCTCTAGGGTCTAGTCATAATCAAAATGGGAGCCTATCCTTATTTAACGTCGAGGGGAAAGCAATTTCTTATTTTTCAGATTACCTTGTTACTTTTAATTCGAATGAAAAACAAACAACCTACCTAGGAAATACTAAAAATGGAGGTGGTTATTTAGCTACTTTTAACTCTGATGGGGCTGAGAGCGTATCTCTTGGTGTAGACGATCAAGAAAATTCAGGACATTTAAAGACATTCAATAAAAATGGAACTAAAACATCTTTTTTGGGATCAAATACTAAAGGAATAGGCCACCTTTTTACTTATGGAGCAGAGGGAAATAAGACCAATTTTTTGGGAAGTTCATCTGAGGGAAAGGGATATCTTGCCACATATAATTTAAATTCCATAACTGGATACTTTGGGACAGGACCCAACAGTGAAGGCATAATTGGTTTGCATGACGCAAATAAAAATTTAGGTTGGTCCGCAAGTGGAAAAACAAACAACAATTAAAAGTTGTTATGGACAAAGTTCATTATTTAATCCTATATTTGCTAAACAAAACTCGGAGATCAGTATGAAATATATAGTTTTAATGCTTTCATTTATGTGTTCAATGTTATTAGCTAAAGAGAATACTACCTACCTAAAGGTTGATGGGATGAAATGTAGTTATTCATGCTCTGGAAAAGTAAGTAATATCGTACAGAATATGAAAGGAGTGAAAAAAGTAGACGTTGATTTTGAAAAAGGGATTGCAACTGTTAAATATGATGATAAGAAGACTGCCGTCAAAGATATCGTTGATGGATTAAAT
This sequence comes from uncultured Fidelibacterota bacterium, assembly GCA_902611135.1. Classification (GTDB taxonomy): domain Bacteria; phylum Fidelibacterota; class Marinisomatia; order Marinisomatales; family UBA1611. The sequence goes on from CACLYL010000004.1 coordinate 26,182, forward strand.
AACAAGACTTTTTACCAAGCAACAGAATTAGATCTAGAAAAGAATAAAAAAGAGCTGTCTAAAATCTAAAAAAGATCATAGACTGAAGTAGAGCATTCTAGGTTCTACTTCAGTCTTCATCTAAGTTTATTTTTAAATCTAATTCACGCTCAATAACTTTTGCGATTTCTATTTCTTTTGTCATAATTATACCATCTGACTTTATTAATTCCGATATCTCATCTGTTAATATTTTTAATTGGTCTCCATCTAATACAACCTTAATTCTCTCGATTACTGCCAGAGTATAATTATCTCTTTCGAAGTCTTGTTTGTCATTGATAATTTTAAAAGCATCTGTTAAGAAATTATCAGCCCTATCTTCTAAAAAATCAGGAAAAAGCTTTTCGATTAAATTACTCCATGACTGTTTTTCTTCATATTCTACCCGACCATCTGCCATTTGAATCAAAGCACATAGATGAGTAACAGATTCAAGCGGACTCATATCCTTTGGGAGATTGATTTTATCTTTTTTTTTCTTGCTGGTAAACCAAGACATATTTAACTATTTTTCCATTCAGCAGTCGTCAAGGTTTTCATGCTTAAAGCATGAATTTCATGTTTCATTAAATTTCCAACGGCCTTGTAAACCATCTTGTGACGCGCGATAAGACTCTTATCTTTGAAGTCATCTGAAACAATGACAGTCTCCAAATGAAAACCTCCATCATTTAGTTTATGATTTAAATGTCTTCCTGTGAAATCTTTAACTTCAAAATGTTCTATTTTCAAAGAATCTTTTAGTCTTTTTAATAATTCATTGTTTAGAAAATCAGAGGAGTTATTGTTTGTTTTAGGGTCCATATATGATATTTTATGTAAGGAATTAAAGAGTTGAAACTTTAAGATTGATCATTATCATTTTTAAGTGGACATTTCATGTCAGGAAATTCCTCTTCTGAAAATTGATACTGACATTTATGACACCACCAAGGTTTCCCAAAGTAATTAGGTACATCTTCAGCCAACTCCAGATTATGATCAAACTTTGGACAATTACGTCCGGAACCAGGTTCTGGCCATTTATAATCAGGCTTATACTTTAGACCATTTTCGTATGTATGATGATCTTTCATGACTGGAAATTACTATTATTTTTCTAAAAGTAACAAAAATTAAAATATAGAAAAGATTACGAATAGAAGTACTCCCACCAAAGATGCACCAACAATGTTCTGTAATCTAAATTCTGTTTCTAGCTCATCGATTTGGGATAAGTAATGATCATAGAATAAAAAAACTTCCAATGTATCATTTATGGCAACATAAACACGTTTAATTCCTTCAGATAAATTATCCTTAATCTTCTCATGCTGGATATTTGGTGGAATATAACTAACCTCATGGAAGCCGGGCAAAACAGGAACTGGAGTTTTTAATGGGTGAGTGCCCACGAAATAACCATCAACAAAAAATGGAACATTCATACTATCTGTTTTTATATCTAAAAATCCAAACTTGTTCATATCATTAATTTCTTGTGAAAATATAGTAGAACAGTGAGAGATAGTTATCCAAATTAATAGGGATTTAAAAATCATTGATAAGTATAAAATTTTATTGAGACCATTATTCTATTTTGTAAATTATAACAGAAATGTTTCCTTATCTACATAAAATATACTTCCTATTCTTATCTATTTTCCTCTTTCTTAAAGGTTGTGCTTATTTTAACACCTTTTACAATGCAAAAGTTTATTATCAAGATGCAGAAAAAATTCGAATTCAAAAAGAAGGTGAGAGTATACCTATATCTGCTATTGATAAATATGGAAAAGTTATCGAGAAGTGTAAAAAGGTATTAAAAGATCATCCTGATTCAAAATATGTTTCAAATGCACATTTACTAATGGCTAAGGCAAGATTTTTTAGGGGAGATTATACCTTAGCACTTGAAGATCTTAAAAGAGTTGGAGACATTAAAAAAAGAAAGATTATTGAGGAGGCCCAATACTGGGAGGCATTATGTAATTGGAAGATTGGAAAATCTAACCTTGCAACAAATCAATTAGAATCCTTACTTGAAATATCGAAATCAAATACTATAAAATCTAAGTGTTATCTATCTCTTTCTGAAATATATCGTGAATTTAGTGAGACAGAAAAAATGGTATCTTACTTAAATCAAGCCGCCAAATTTTCATCAGACAGAGCTGAAAAAGCATTAATATATGGTAGACTTGCTGAAATTGCTTTCAATAAAGAAGATTTTCAAGCATCTCTAGAAGGTTACAGAAACTTAATTAGCTATTCTCTCTCTAAAGATAAAATTGAAGATGCAAACCTTCAAATTTTGAAAATCATGAGATTAACGAAAGATTATAACGCTGCTGAAAAAAAGGTAAAATCACTTTTACTTGATGAAAAGTTTAAAGGGATTGCAGGTGACCTAGAATTGGAATTAGTTCAACTTTATCGAGCGCAAGGAGATAGCGAAGAAATAGAATCTAGGTTGAATACAATTGTTAATCGATATCAGAAAACATCTGTATCTGCTGAAGCATATTATCAATTAGGTCAAATATATTCATCTACATTATGGGATTTATCCAAAGCAAAAGAATACTTTTCATTGGTAAGTAAGGAGTCAAGTAAATCAATTTTTGTTCCAATGGCAAATAGTAGAATCAGTGCAATAGATACTTATAATGATATAAAGAAAGATTTAGAAACTCATCAAAGTCTGAAAAAAATTGAGAACGAGTTTGATGACTCAACAAAAACAAATGTATCGGTTGTCCTTCCTGACAAAACAGTCCCTGAATTGTTGTATCATCTCGGAGATCTTGAAGCATTTACCTTTAAAAGATACAATATTGGAATTGATTATTTCAATATTATTATTGAACAGCATAGAAATTCTATCTTTCATGCTAAATCTCATTTTGCACTAATGTTTATTTATGACATAATTGGGGATTCATCATCATATAATTCAACTAAAAATACTCTTCTTACCAACTTCCCAAATTCAGAATACAGTAGATATTTAGATAGTGAGCTTATTCTTCAAGAGGATATGAATAGCCTAAATTCGATTTTCAAGAATGCCGAAGCTCAGATTAAAAGTAATCAAAGTATTGCAATATCTATTTTTAAAGATATTCTATCTGAAAATATTAATGATCCACTTTCACCATATGCGGCAATGAACTTAGCATATATTTATGATGAAGAGGCTAAAGTAGATAGTGCCATTAAATATTACAATTGGATTATCGATAATCATCCTTCAACCGAGCACTCTATTAAATCACAAAAAAGAATTGGTGAATTAAATGTAGCTTTATCAAAAATTTTAGAAACTAACAATTCCGAGTATTAGTTTGAGGATTATCTTCTTTAGTTTTTTTTATAAAACTACCAGATTATTAGTTACAAAGTTAATCTACCTTACTCAAAGGCTCACTTTTCAAAAAAAGGATTTAGAGCCAGCAATTAAATTTGGTGATTTTTGTTTAACTGCCCTTATTCCATTAAAAAGGTTTACATATAATTTTGAGATTCCAAATAATATTCAAGTTGAAATATTTAACTTAAGATTTAGATCGCCTTTGATTGGTTCCTCATTTAAGTCAAATGAAAAGATTATATCAATTTGGTTGGATATGGGATTAGGTAGTGCAATATTTAAGACAGTAATGAAGAACGAAAGACTTGGAAATAAAAGGCCAAGGATTCAAGATACCTATTATAATAATGAAAAAGGAATTGTTAATGCTCTAGGTTTACCTGGATCGGGGACTCATAAATTTTCAAAAAGTTTAAATGATTCTATCCTATGGAATTATGATTGTCCAATTGGAATTAGTATTGGTGGAGATTCAAGTTCAGAATATGTAGAAAATATTAAAAAGATAGAAATGAATCAATTTTTGAAAGAAAAACAGTATTTCTATGAATTAAATATAAGTTGTCCAAATACAACTGATGGACGTACTTTGAACGATTCTCCTGATAATTTCGATAGTGTTTTGAAAGAAATAAATAAGATAATTAATGTCCCAATATCTATAAAAATTTCTCCTGATTCATCAAATGATATCATAAGAAAAATTGCTGAAATATGTAGTATTCATGATCAAGTTATTATCAATGCAGGTAATTCTCAATATAAAAGTAAGTCCGAACTTAATATTCCATCAAATTCATTAACAACCATTGGAGGTGGTTTGTCAGGAACCAGCCTATTCAACCGCACCTTGGAAGTCGTTAAAATATTAGCGCCTTTTAATATACCGATTATTGCAACAGGAGGAATAAATAATTTTGATCAAATTGAAATTCTTAAAAAGGAAGGGGCAGTACTATTCGGCATGGCAACTGCACTAATTTTTAACCCATATTGTATACCTAAAATAAATTCCAATTTGAAAAATGTTTAATATTGTTTTGATGGAACCAAAAATACCTCCAAATACTGGATCGACTGGGAGATTATGTGGAGCAACGAATTGCAAGTTGCATGTTGTTGGTAAATTAGGTTTTGAACTTTCAGATAAAACATTAAAAAGAGCTGGCTTGGATTATTGGGACAATATTTCTTGGAAATATTATAAAAACATTGATTATTATTATAAAAAACTTCTCAAAGATAGTAACTTTCATTTACTAACTACTAAATCTCCCTATTCTTACACATCAAAAAAGTTCAGAAAAGGAGATTCGATAGTTTTTGGAAGTGAAACCAAAGGAATTGATGAACAATTTTTAAGAGCGAATTGGGAAAAAACCTGCACTATTCCGATGATGAATAACAATATCCGAAGTCTAAACCTTGCTACTAGTGTTGGGATTGTCTTATATGAAGCATTGAGGCAAAATGGAAAAACCTAAAAAGATACTTTATATACTCTTTTTGTTTATAATATTTTCTGGTTGCACTAGTTCTCCAAGGTATTTGACAAATAATACTACATATAAAACCAGAGAAAAAGGAATTAAGAAAAGTAAAAAGAAGAAAAACACTTCTAAAGTAAAATTTATTGATCCTGCATCAGTAAATACTAATATTAAACACAAAAAGCTAATGAAAGGGGTGAGTTCTTTCTATTCAGAAGATTTCCATGGAAAATTAACAGCTAATGGTGAAATATTTGACATGTATGGTCTGACAGCTGCTCATAAAACTTTACCATTGAATACTATTTGTCGGGTTACTAATCTTGACAATAATAAATCTTTAATTTTAAGGATAAATGATCGTGGCCCGTATGTAGTTGGTCGAATTTTAGATTGCTCATATGGTGCAGCTAAAAAGTTGGGTTTTGTCGATAAAGGAACTACTGAAGTTAAAATTGAAGTGATAGAATGGGGTGATGGTGAATACATGCACCATAGAAAAAAGAGAGAATGAAAAATTTATATATGATCGTAAATCCTCATGGTGGATTAAAGAGAGGATTAAATATATTAAAAAAGGTTAAACCTATTTTTAAAGAATCAGATATAAAACTACATATTAAAGAAACAGAATATGCAAATCATGCATTTGAATATTCTAATACTCTTGATTTTAAAAACATGGATGGACTCTGTGCTATTGGAGGAGATGGTACAATGCATGAAATCATAAATGGGATGTTAAAGAGGGATGATAAAAAAACTTTACCAATAGGATTAATTACTGGAGGAACAGGTAACTCATTTATGCATGACCTCAATTGTTTGGATCCTGTTCTTGCGGCAAAAAAAATTGTAAAAAATTCATTGAGACCTATCGATATAGCTAAAGTAAAGTATGGCAAGAAAAATAAGATTATTTACTCCTTTAATATTGTTGGCTGGGGTGTCGCCACTGATGCAAATGCAAGGGCAGAGAAAATGCGTTGGTTAGGTGAATTTAGATATAATGTTGCTGCAATAATAGAAGTACTAAAAGGATCGAAAAGGCTAGCAAAGTTTTCATATGATGAAAATACCGAAAAAAATGATTTTGTCTTTATTTTAGCTTGTAATACTATTCACACCGGCAAAGGAATGAAGGCAGCTCCTTATGCTAAACTCGATGATGGGCTTATTGATTTAGTGATAGTAAAAAAAACTAACAGGCTTAAACTACTTCTACTATTTCCAAAAATTTTTTCAGGGAAACACATAAACAGTCCATTAGTACAATACCAACAAGTTAACAGTTTTTCTATTTTTCCCGAATTAGATAGTGGTTTAAATATTGATGGCGAGTTGATTGGAAATACACCTTTATCCGTAACTGTAAAGGCAGGTCTCATAAAAGTTTTAGTTTAAGGAGTATTTAAATGTTTACATTATTGAAAGGGCGCAACTTGATTAATTTTTTAGGTATACCCTTATGGATTTTCCTAATTTTAAAAGGCGATCTTTTCTATGCTGCTTTTATATTGGTCGCATCGATACTGGGTTTAGGAGAATTTTACAATATAACAACCAAAAAAGGTGCTAAACCCTTAAGGTGGGTTGGTATGGTAACTACCGTTTTTATCATTGATTATTTTTACATACAACCAGACCTTAGGGCCGAACAGTATCTTGGTTTTTTAATTTTTTTAGTTCTTATGACTCTCATATGGGAATTGTTTTCTAATCACAAAGAGTCTACATTTAATATACTTGCAACCTTGGGAGGTATTCTTATTATCCCTTTGCAATTAGGCACTTCAATATATATTAGACAATTTGATTCTCTAATGGATACAAACCTAACCTTGGTATTAGTTATATCTATCTGGGGATGTGATTCCGCAGCTTTCATCTTTGGCTCCATATTTGGTGAAAGAAAGATTTTTCCAAGAGTAAGTCCAAATAAAAGCTGGGTTGGCTCATTATCAGGTCTTATAACATCAATCCTGATTTTTCAATTATCCTATTCAAAGGGCTGGCTTGGCGAAATTTTTACATTGAATGATGCTATAATATTTGGCTTAATATCTGGTTTCTTTGGTCAACTAGGGGATTTTTCTGAATCGCTATTTAAACGGGATGTGAATATTAAAGATAGTGGTAAAATCTTACAAGGTCATGGAGGAATATTGGATAGATTTGATTCCTTGTTATTCGCATCACCATTTACCTATCTTTACATTCTATTTTTTATCAAATAACAACTCATTAAATCTTTTTTATGAAATTAAATTCAATATTAGCAACAGATTGTGGCAGTACTACAACAAAGGCAATTTTGATTCAAAGAATTGATGGTGAGTTTAGGCTAACCCATAGAGGTGAGGCTCCCACTACTGTTGAAGCACCCTTTGAAGATGTGACCCGAGGAGTTTTAAATGCTGTGATGGAGATCGAAGAATTGGCCTCAAAAAAAATCCTTAATGGGAACAAAATTTTATCGCCACAAAAAGATAATGAAGGAGTTGATATCTTTATATCAACAAGCTCCGCTGGAGGAGGGCTTCAAATGATGGTTGCGGGAGTAGTTAAATCTATGTCAGGCGAGAGTGCAGAAAGAGCAGCATTAGGAGCAGGTTCAATTGTTATGGATGTGATGGCCTCAAATGATGGTAGGCTTGGCCATGAAAAAATTAAAAGAATACGAGATTTAAGACCTGATATGATTTTATTATCTGGAGGGATAGATGGAGGGACGATTTCTCATGTAGTTGAACTTGCAGAAGTTCTCTCTGCTGCAAATCCGCAACCAAGACTGGGTCAAAGTTATAAATTACCAGTTATTTATGCCGGAAATAAAAAAGCTAGAAATCAAATTAAAAAGGCTTTAGGGGACAAAGTAGATTTAGATATTGTAGATAATATCCGCCCTGTTTTAGAGCAGGAAAACCTCGAACCATCGCGTGATAAAATCCATGATCTTTTTATGGAACATGTTATGCAACAAGCGCCTGGATATAAAAAGTTAATGACATGGACGGATGCTCCAATCATGCCAACTCCAGGTGCGGTTGGTTTTTTAATTGAAATGATAGCAGAAAAGGAAAATATATCTGTGGTAGGTGTTGATATTGGCGGAGCAACAACAGATATTTTTTCAGTATTTCAAAAAAAGTTTAATCGAACAGTAAGTGCAAACTTGGGCATGAGTTATTCTATTTGCAATGTATTAGCTGAAGCGGGTTTGGATAATGTTTTAAAATGGGTGCCATTTGATATTGACCGACAAGAGTTAACAAATCGTATTGGAAACAAAATGATTCGTCCCACAACGGTTCCTCAATCTCTAGAGGAACTTTTTATCGAACAAGCTATTGCAAGAGAAGCACTTCGTTTATCATTTAAACAACATAAAGAATTTGCAGTTGGATTAAAAGGCGTTCAAAAGAAAAGAACTATATCAGATGCATTTGATCAATCTAGCTCGGGTGAATCTCTGGTCAATATGATGGATTTAGATCTTCTTGTTGGATCTGGAGGAGTTTTAAGTCATGCTCCGAGAAGAGAGCAGTCAGCAAAAATGTTGATAGATTCGTTTATGCCAGAAGGCATAACTCAGCTTGCAGTTGACTCAATATTTATGATGCCACAATTAGGTGTTCTTGCTAATATTGATAAAAAAGATATAAGCGATGAGGCAAGAAATGCTGCTCTGGAGGTTTTTCATAAAGATTGTCTTATCAGGTTAGGCACTTGTATTACACCAATTGGTAAAGTAAAAGACAATTCAATAGTATTAAAAGCGAGCATTATATTTCCAAATGGAGAAAAAGTACTGAAAGAGATTAAAAAAAATGAATTAATCCGTATTGAGGCTAAATTTGAACCATTGGACGCTGAACTTACACCCCATAAAAGTATGGATATTGGAGCAGGAAAAGGTGAAACAATAAAAACTAAAATTTTCGGAGGGGTAGTTGGATTAATTTTTGATGGTAGAGAAAGGCCCATTACACTACCCTCAAATAAGGAAAAGAGATTATCTCTTCTAAAAGGTTGGTCTGATGCCCTCAATGAATATCCAAAAAAGAGTTAGACTATGGCACATTCATACACACCAGGATTGAAAGTTTTAAAATCATCCATAATTGATAAAAACCGTAGATTACCAATAAAGGGCGAAGTAAGAAAAAAAGTTGGAGATAGTGTATCACCTGATGATATTGTAGCTAAAACAAATCTTCCAGGTAATGTTCAAATAATCAAAGTGGCTAGTCAATTGAATATTGGTCCTGCTGATATTCTTGAAGCTTTAAAGGTGAGTGAGGGAGAGCAAATCAAAAAGGGTCAGCTATTAGCACAAACTGGAGGTTTATTTGGATTATTTAAATCTGAAATATTTAGTCCAATTGATGGAACAATAGAATCTATTTCAGATGTAACAGGTCAAATTATAATGCGTGAAGCGCCCATTCCTGTGGAAATAGATGCCTATACTTCCGGAATTGTAAGGGATATAATTCCTGAAGAGGGCGTTATTATTGAAACAAAGGCAGCTTTTATCCAAGGTATTTTTGGAATTGGTGGCGAAGCTCGAGGGATTTTAGAAATTATTGTTCAAGATAGGAACGATGAAATTACACCCGAAATGCTAAACAGCTCTCAAAAAGGAAAAGTTATAGTAGGCGGAGGATTTATTGGTTTGGAAGCATTTAAAAAAGCAATTTCTTTAAATATATCAGGTATTGTAATAGGTGGTTTTAATTATTATGACCTCAAAGAAATTTTAGGTTACAACTTAGGCGTTGCAATAACTGGATCAGAAGATATTAATACGTCACTTATAGTTACTGAGGGATATGGACATATAAAAATGAGTAGGGGAACATTTAGTCTTTTAAAAGAAAATGAAAATAATTTTTGTTCTATTAATGGAGCAACTCAAATTAGAGCAGGTGTCATAAGACCAGAAATTGTCATACCAGTAAAAGAAGATAGCTTAAAATCAGTCAAAGAAAGTAAAATTGGTAAAGGTATAGTGATAGGTAGTTTGGTTCGAGTGATAAGAGCGCCTTTTTTTGGATTAATGGGTAAAGTGACTGAATTACCATCCAAGCTACAAAAAATGGAATCTGAAACTTTGGTTCGAGTTGCTAAAATTAATGTTGACGATCAAGATATAATAATTCCAAGATCTAATTTAGAAATGGTAGAAACAGATTGATAGATATTTTCCTTTCCTGAGGTTTTAATTTTAATTAAGATTTAGTGTAGAATGAAAAAAGATAATTCACAATCACATATAATAGAGCATAGTGATAATGTATTTATTGATCGTATTTCAAATAAAATATATGATTCAGGCCTTATCACACCAGCTATTTTCTTCCTTGAGATGACAAAGCCTATCTCTCTTTTGGGAAGTCACTTCCTTATATTTTTGGGACCCGTGGTAAATGCATTTATCCAGTCAGATGATTATTATCGAGCAGCCCAAGTTTTTGAAGATTCTAAAAATGTAGAGTTATTGATTCAGAAACTAGAAACATTAGAATTAAAAAATCATAAGAAGAGAGAAGCAATTGAAAGATAAGAATTTTATTGTCTCATCAATAATTATTTTTTTTGCTTTCACCTATCTACAGCTATTTAAGCCAGATCTTTACATTGATGAAAGGGGCTTGCTCCTTTTTTTAATCTTGCTTTTTGGTGGAATACTACAATACTCTACTAGACATGCAATTAGAGGTGGTGATATTTTTTTAAGGACGATACCGGGAGTAAAAGCAGTTGAAGAGGCAGTAGGAAGATCTACTGAAATGGGTAAACCTGTCCTTTATGTTCCTGGAATTCAAGACATGGATCAAGTAGAAACTGTTGCTGGAGTAGTTATTCTTGGACATGTATCAAAAATGACCGCCAGATATGAAACACCCCTGAATGTTCCTGTTGCAAGATCAATTGTATTAAAAGCCGCACAAGAGGCCTGCAAAGAATCATATTTAATTGAAGGAAAATCAGATATATATAATGAAAATATGGTTCATTATCTCACTGATGATCAATTTGCCTATGCCGCAGGTGTAAATGGTATCATGAATAGAGAGAAACCAGCTGCATGTTTGTACATGGGTAAATTTTATGCTGAATCACTTTTACTTGCAGAAACAGGAAATTCAATCGGAGCTATTCAAATTGCAGGTACTGCTTCACAATCTCAAATCCCCTTTTTTGTTACAGCCTGTGACTATACTCTTATTGGAGAAGAATTTTTTGCTGCCAGTGCATATTTATCACAAAAGCCCGAACTATTAGGAATTGTAAAGGGTCAAGACTATATCAAACTTTGCATAATCATTATGATAGTTGGCGGTGTGCTCCTAAGATTTTTGTATGATATAGATCTAATCGATTTTAATGTTCTAGATTTTTTGACTGTTTCAAACTTGAAATAATATGATGCTAAAAAGACAAGTTCCCATTTTCATCGTGATGTTTTTTGGATTCCTAACATTATTTGGATGGTTTATTGATCAAAATCAAGTTAAAGATTTCGTTGATATTCATGGCTTACAGTGGTACAGTATAATTTCTACATTTGCCATCTTCCTTGGAATTATTACACTAATTAAGCTTCAACTAATAAAAATACTAAAAAAACAAAAAGGTTGGCAGTATTCAGTCGTCGCTATTTTGGGCGTTCTATTTTCGTTTACAGCTGGGTTTATTTACAAAGGAAATCCCGATGTAGAATGGGGAGGACATGTTATAGAAAAAGGAACTCTGTTCAAATGGATTTTCGAGTTCATGTTTACCCCTTTATCAGCTACTATGTTTGCATTACTTGCATTCTTTGTCGCTTCTGCTTCATATAGAGCATTTAGAATTAGAAATTTTGAAGCAACATTATTACTTATCTCTGGTATGATTATTATGATAGGTAGGGTACCAATTGGAAGTTCAATTTCAAGCTGGTTTGTCCTTTATCTATTGGTGTTTGTTATTTCGATAATCATAAATAGCATATTTAAAAATAAAACCTATACCATGATTTCTTTTTCATCAGGATTAATCATCGTTAGTTTGCTGGGTTTTTACATGGGCTGGCCTTTAGATCGTCCAGGTATTTTCTACCTTCCTACATTACAAGAATGGATTTATAAATATCCAAATGTTGCAGGTGCCAGGTCAATATCTATTGGTATAGGTCTAGGAATATTTGCAACGTCAATTCGATATATATTAGGATTAGAAAAATCCTACATTGGAGAATAGGCATGAAGTCTGTTTTAAATTTAATACTAAAACTTAGTAGCATAGATAGAAGATGGATTTTTTTAATTATAGGCTTATCTGTTTTCCTTCCTCTATTTTTTCCTTTAGGACTTCCAATAAGAGCAACGGATACCACCCAAATTGTATATGATGCCTTTGATTCTTTAGATCCAAATTCGAAAGTACTCCTATCTTGTGAGTATGGTCCCAGCACAAAGCCTGAAATACACCCTATGGTTATTGCAGTATTGCATCAACTTTTTAGAAATAATCACAAAGTTTATGTGAGCTGCTTGTGGCCTGACGGTCAATTTATGGCAGATGAGGCTCTAAGAAAAGTGGCACCGTTGTATGATAAGACATATGGAGAAGATTATGTAATTTTAGGTTATAAACCTGGAAATGAAGCAGTTATAAAAGGGATGGTTAGGGATCTAAGGGCAATATTTAGCACTGATGTTAAAGGTAAGAAGGTTGAGGATATCCCAATGATGAATAAAATTTTTAAGTTCGAAGACTTTGATTTTTTATTTTCTGCCTCTGCAGGATTTCCTGGATCAATAGAGTGGATGCAATATGCTACAGATAACACCGATGTAAAAATGAGTACTGGAACTACTTCAATCATGGTAAATGATATAATGCCCTTTGTTGTATCTAAACAAATACAAGGGATACTGGCGGGTATGCCAGGTGCTGCTGAGTATGAGACCTTAGTTGGTGAACCTGGTATAGGGACTAGTGGTATGGATGCACAGTCTCTTGCTCATTTAGTTATAGTATTATTTATTATTTTTGGAAACATTGGCTATTTTATTGAAAGAAATAAAAGAAAAAGATACTAGGGATTAAATTAATGATTTTTAATGATATTTTTGGAGCATGGGTTGCTGTTTTTTTTACTTTAGCAATATTTTCTTTTCTTTATAAAGACAATCCTTTTTATAAGATAGCCGAACATGCTTACATTGGTATTTCAGCAGGATATTGGTTATCAATTGGTTTCTGGACGATAATACAGCCAAATTTATTAGGCAGATTGTGGCCTTCAAAAGAATATTCAGAAGAAAGTTTTTGGTATTCTATTTATGATTTTCTTAGCTCCATAATTCCTTCAATATTTCCAAACGGGGGTATAGATAAAGGTCATAATATGGATCTTACCTATTTAATTCCGCTTGTTCTAGGTATTATGATGATTTTAAGTATTTTTAAACAATTTAATTGGATGGCTCGTTGGGGAATTGCATATACTGTTGCAATTGCTGCAGGATTGAGAGCATATGGCTACTTAAATTCGTATATTTTGGGCCAAATAAAAGGTACTATTGTGCCATTGGCAAATACAGAGTACCCTATTTTCCATATTTCAGAACCCTCTTTATTAAATAATTTGTTGATATTACTCGGTACGGTCACTGGACTTTTATACTTCTTCTTTTCTAGAGAACAATCCGGTTCATTTGGTAAAATAACCCGGTTAGGAATTTACTTCTTAATGATTTCTTTTGGTGCATCCTTCGGCTTTGCTGTTATGGGTAGAATATCACTTTTAATTGGAAGATTTGTTTCGCTTATCGACTATTCAAGCTCTCAATATCATCATGCTACATTGTGGGTTTTTTTTCTAATGATTATATTATTGATTTATTCTGCAATTAACGATCGATCTACATCCAGTTAATTTTAAATAAAGCTTAAAATTGACAACTTTTAATTTTAAGGTCAATTTTGTATTTATTTTTTTTATTTATCTCTCTTGCACTAATATCAGTTCAAGAAATGTTATATCAAAAAAAAATGATTTCATCTGTTTTTCAGATTCAGGTATTTTTCAAAAATCGGCAATAAAAATTTTGGAGGCATTTCAGTATCAGGTTAAAAATTTTGAAGTTCTTCCGAACAAAAATATTATTGAAACTAATTGGAAAATTCACGATAACAGATCTGATTTTAAATTCCCTAGTTCATATGGAAAGGCAAGAAGTAGGTTGATTCTCACATCTATTAAAAATATTAAAACAGATACTTATAATAATTTAAATATTATCGAATCCTATTTTAAAATAGAATTTGAGAGGTATAATAAAGACGGATGGTATAGTGTACCTGTTTCAGATGAATTAGCTAAAGTGAAAGTTGCCTTTATTCGAGAACTAAAAAAAGAAATAGAAAAACAGAATAAATGAATTTAAATAAAATAGAAACTGAAAAATTTGATTCCATAATATTTTTTACTGGGGCTGGAATGTCTAAAGAATCAAATATTGATACTTATCGAGGAGATGGTGGAATCTGGAATACTTATAATTGGAAAGAATTTGCATGCCAAAAAGCCTTTATAAAAAATCCTTTAAAAGTTCAAAAATTCCACGAAGTAAGGCGTAAAGAAATTTTTGATAAAAAGCCTCATTATGGGTATAAGATTATTTCTAGCCTACAAAAAAAACACAATAACATATATATATTGACACAAAATATTGATGGTCTTCACAAAAAATGTAGACAATTAAATGTTATAGAATTACATGGATCTCTCTGGCATTTACGTTGTGAAAAAACCAGAAATATTTTCGAAGACCGCAAAAGATGGAAATATGAAAGGAGAAAGTGTCGATGTTCAAAATATTTGAGGCCAGATATTATTTGGTTTGAAGATAACTTAAAGAAAAACACCTTATCAAGTGCAATTAAACTTGCAGAAAAATGTAATTTATTTATTTCTGTTGGTACAAGCGGGCTGGTTTATCCATCAGCATCAATACCATCAATAGCAAAAAAAGCGGGTGCTTTTTGTATTGAAATTAACCCAGAGGAAACGGAACTATCTTACCTATATGACCATAACTTAAGACAGGTAGCTACTTCTGGATTAAAATCATTATTTATTTAATTAGGCTAATACTTGCTCAATATCGTCGCGAATTAGAACTAAAATAGCAGATTGCGATACAATAAGGTATTTCCTTTTTTCTAGCTCTATTTCAATGCTTGCTTTCGATAAAAATAAAACATAATCACCAACCTCAGCTTGAGTTGGTATATACTTTACATTGCTCTTTTTTTCTTTCCAAGGTTCATCAAATGTAGAATCAGGGGATCCAAGGGGAATTCCAGGTCCAACCTCAACAACCACTCCACCGCGTACATCTTGTTTTTCTATAACGCTTGGAGGCAAATATAACCCAGATGGAGACTTCTTTTCTCCGGTGTCAGGCCTAATTAAGATCCTGTCACCAACTACAATTATATTCTTCCCGTTATTTCTCATGCTAGAAAAAAGCAATAAGCCCTGAATTAACAGGGCTTATTAACACTGCACCGCCGGTTGAAAGGAGGGTCTAGGAGGGTAACTAGCAAATGCAGCATAAAAATTTATTTAGTATCTAATTCCTTATCCACTGCGGTTGGGACTTCCTTCTTTGGTTTGGAACCCCAGTAATTTACATTAGAATTCAATAAAAAATAAACATTATCATTGGTTCTGTAAACATCACTAGAATTATTTGCTCTTACATAGTTATGTTGATAATCTTGTCCTGAATTTCCAAATACATAGTGAACTAACTCTTTTTCTGAGTCATCAAATAATTTTAAATGCTTGCCTAAAGAGTCATCTACGCCAAATTTTTCCCATTTAGACTCTTTATTTGTCACTTGAATCTCTTTTTCAACGACAATCACTTTATCAAAAAACCTATCAAGCTGGTTTTCTTTGACTACAAGACTATCAGCCTGAACAATCGACCATGTAGAATCATTTTTGATTAATTCTAGTACTTTATCTTTTTCTGAGATTTGAATTTTTGATATTAGATCAATATTCCCATCAAAAATTTTACCTGGTTTTATGCTATGTTCGCTTTGCAACCTTTGATTAATAAAAAATAAAATCAATATAACCAGTAATGCACCAAGTCCTATTTTTATGTTATTAGTCATATATTTGCCTCAATATTTCTGCGTTTTGTTTTTGACCTCTCAATCTCAGGAAGCCAAAGCCTACTATTAAAATAGATGGAAGCAACATATTTGCAAATTTCCAATTCCTTTTAGTCGAGTCATCCATCTCTTCAAGCGGCCTACTTGTAATTTCTCTTGATCTCAAAGCAATTAATTCTTTGTCTCCGGCTAAATAATCAACAGCATTCATCACAAAAACTAAATTATCTTGAATAGACATTCCACCATCATCAGCAAAGAACTTTGAATCACTTACCAGTATAATTTCAGCACCAGTTGATAATTTAGATAGCGCTGATAATATTTTACCTTTTTGGCCTAATATATTCAAAAAAGGATTTTGCTGAGGATCAGGACTTAGCATAAAATTACCTTCCATGATACCGCTATTATTGGATGAAGAAAAAAGAGATAAATTGTTTATTACCAAATCGTTTGATGTAGTATCAAGTTCAATTTCACTTGGAAAAAAGGTTAAAACTTGTTCTAAATCAGATACGAGAATCTCATCATTATTAAAGTTTTGAACAACCGGAAAGAAAGGATATTCCATTGGCCTATTCATAAGAAAAATTCCTCTTCTTTCCTGAACTTGTACACTACCACACTTTTTATCTAAAACTAAATTTTTCTTAACAGTTAAACCATAATTCTGCAGTAGGGTAAAAATATCAGAATCGATTGGATTTGCTTGTTGTGTTTGTATATCTGTTGTAAGTCCACTCTGCGTTATGAAAACTTTCTTCCCAAGATTTATGAAGGTTTCTAAATTAGTTTTAACTTCAGGTTCAAGTGAATCAGAAGCTGCGGTTAAAAGTAATACATCAATTTCAGGGGATATAGCGTTTTTTAAATCTAAAGTGGTAAATGAATAATGCTGATTTAACTGAGCCGACAGATTTTCGGTTTTTATTGGATTCTCTTTATCTAATTGGGCAATCCCTATAGTTTTTTTATCAATATCTATTAAGGACTTTATTTTAGTACTGATCATATATTCTAGCCCAGCAGTAGTTTGAATAACTGGAATTACTTCCTTTTTATTTTCATAAAGTAAAACCATCCCTAGATAAACCTTTTTAATTTCAACTTTGTCATTTTCAATAACCTGCATTTGAACTGGTTGTATACCATCTTTTCTAGCCTGTTCCTCTAAATCTGTATCAGATTCAGGATTATGAAAGAAAAACCTAACTTCATCGGACCATGCGCCATATTCCTCAAGGATATCTTGTAAAAATCGTCTAGTGTTTCCTAATTCATTTGGAAGATTATCAGAGAAGTATACTTTCATCGTCAGAAGGTCATCTAAACTTTCAACAATCTTTCTACTAGATGAAGATAATGAATACATACTATTGTCTGTTAAATCAAACCTTTTAAAAATATCTCTAGCAATTAGATTGAGGAGAACTAGACCAACGACTAGTCCAACAGCGTAGAGGATAAATGAATTTTTATTTTTTGTTAGCATATCAACTCCATTTCCTAGATTCAAGAACACGAGTGGTCATAAATAGAAAAAATCCAATTATTGATCCAAAATAAATCAGATTCCGAGTATCAATTACACCTCTAGATATATTGCTGAGGTGAAACTCGGTACTCATGTACTGGACAATACCTGCTAAAGATGCAGGAACAAAGTACAGTAACTTATCCATTAAAAAGAAAACAAGCACTATAGCTATTCCAACGATGAATGCAATCACCTGATTTTCTGTTAAACTGCTGGCAAAAACACCAATAGATGTGTAGACTCCAGCAACTAAAGCTAATCCCAAGTAACCTGTGAACACGGCACCATGATCAATTGTAGTTCCGAACTTTATGAGGGTAAAATAATGAATCACTGTTGAGAAAAGGGATATAATTATCAGAGTTAAACCCGCTAAATATTTTCCCAATACGATGTCTCTTTCTTTTATGGGGAGAGTACTGATAATTTCAATTGTACCGATTCCTTTTTCCCTTGATATTAGACCCATGGAGACTGCAGGTATGAAAAAAAGGTACACCATAGGAACAATTCCAAACAAAGCTCGCATGTCTGATTGGTTATATAAAAAGAAGGTATTTGTGAAGAAATAGCCATTCACTAATGCAAAAATAACTAAAAATATATATGCCATTGGACTTGAAAAAAAAGAGCTCAATTCTTTCTTATAAATTGCGCGAATATTATGCATCTTCAGGTCCTCCTTGTTTAGTTAAATTTCGAAAAATATCTTCTAAATTTCGTTTAGTACTGTTCATTTTTATTATTATCCACTTTTTTTCAACTGCATAATTGAATACGTCCTTTCTGGGATCTGATGTGTTCGCATATTCCAAAGAAACTTGGTGCCTTTTTTCATTTTCAGTTTGTGACTTTATTTTGATACTTGGAATATTTGCCTTCATATTCTTAATGTCATCTTTTTTAGCATTAAGTAATTCAAGTTCGAGTTGATTTAATCCTTTAGAATCTTTTATCAATTCATCACTCGTACCATCAGCAACAATCTCTCCATTATGAATGATTACTATCCGATCGACAGTTGCCTGAATTTCTTGCAATATATGTGAGGACATCAAAACTAATTTTTCTTTCCCAAGTCTTTTGATTAGTTGCCGAATTTCAACAATTTGATTTGGATCTAACCCAGTTACAGGTTCATCAAGTATTAAAATTTTAGGATCATGAATCATTGAAGCTGCAAGCCCAATTCTTTGCTTATAACCTTTAGAACAATTGCTTACAGTTTTATGCACAACTCCCTGTAAACCACATTGAGAAACAACCTTTTCAAGAGATTTATTAAATTTATGCCCTTGTATTCCTCTTACATCTGCATGAAATTTTAGATAATCAAAAACTTTCATTTCTCCATAAAGTGGATTCAATTCAGGTAAATAGCCAATCATTTTTTGAATTTCGATACTGTGGTCGATTATATTTTTATTATCAACAAAAACATTCCCACTAGTAGGTGTAAGATATCCTGTGATCATTTTTAGTGTAGTACTTTTCCCAGCACCATTAGCACCTAGAAAGCCTACAATCTGAGAATCTTCTAATTCAAATGATATAGACTTAACAGCCTTTACATCCCCATAATGTTTGGTTAAATTTTCAATTTTAATCAATTTTTATCTCCATTATTAGTACTATACAAGACAATTATATAGATGCGTTTACAAAAAGTTCCATATTCAATCAGAAATATTAAAAAAAAAATATTAAAATCAATAGAGTTTAAATCATTCTTAATGGTTCAGAGATTGATTTATGTATTTACCACTTGACTTAATAGGATAACATGAAATACATTTACCGTGACTAGTCAAAGTATTTTGGCAAGTAATGGTATACCAAAACAAAAAAGGAGAGTATAATGACTCGCTTATTAAAAGTAATCGCTTCTACTCTAGTAATGGTTTCAATGGTTTTCGCAGTTCCAACCGAGACTGTAGAAAATAAATGTTCAGCTGAATATTCCGTTCAACAGGATGGATCTGAAACTATAGTTGCTAGCGCAGACGTCAAAAAGAAAAAGAAAAAGGGTAAAAAGATCGGAGGATCAAAGGGCAAAAAATCCAAAAAAGGCTTTTTTTCCAAGATCTTTGGTTCTAAGTAACTAAACTTTTCTGAAAAAGTAATAAAAAAGGGTGCGGAAACGTACCCTTTTTTATTTTAAATATTACTGTTATTTTATGGTAATTAATTCGAGGTTAGTTATAATGTTTATTTCAAAGTACTTTGTAATAGCAGTTATTGTATTAGGTAATATTTTTGGTCAAAATGCGGACACAACAAAATCAAGTAATGGAAATCGAGAAATGTATACTAGTATTGATTTCAGTTACTCGAAAGATGAAGGAAATACAAACTATAGATCCGTTTATTATGGTTTTGACTTTTCGATTTTAGGGGATGTTGGCCCTTTAAAAGATACTGAATTTTCTATAAACTTTTACAAAACGGATGATGTGTTTGATGGAGAATTATTTGCCAATGACCAATATTTAACCTCTAAATTTGACCTATGGGCAAATCAGAGATTGTCACCATTTTTATTTTTTCAAGCTTCGTATGATAGCTTAATTGGTTTAAATCAAAGAATAAACTTTGGTTTAGGAGCAAAAGCTGAAATTTTTGGTCCTCTTTCATTAAGTTATGCGCTCTTGTGGGAATCTGAAAATTACAAAGAGTTTGATGTTACATTATATGACTCATTGAATTATGAATGGTATGATTATACTGATTCAGTCTTTGTTGGTTTATACGATTACGACTCTACATTAATTGACCCAAATGATTTTGACGGTGACTATTATTATTACTATTATTACGGTAACTGGGATGTTTTATGGCCATCAATAAATGCAGACGGGGATAGCATACTTCAATTTTTTAGGTATGATTCGACCTTAGCAGATGGATACTTTTATTACACAGATTCTGTCAGAAATGAAAGTGAGGATTTTTACTACTATTCTGATTCGACAACTGAATCTACTGGGGGAGAAGAACAATTTTATAGGCATTCAATAAGGCCAAAATTTAAAGTTAAGCTGTTTGATGAGAGTTTAGTATTTGACTATCGCTTATTTTACAAGCCTAGAGTAGACGATTGGGAGGATTATTTGCTAGAACATTCACTACAAATATCAATCGCCACTTTCTATGACGCGTTAACTTTAAATTTTAATTATTCAGATAAATATAATGCTCGCTATGATTTAGAAGCAAACGATGGAATACGAATTATTAATCCTGAAACAGGTGTTTTATTCAAGGAAAGAGATTCAAGTATCAATATTGGGTTTTCATTTATGTTCTAACTTTTTTAAATCTACTCTTTAATTATTAGGGACATGAAAGTAATTTCATGTCCCTTTTATATGAAATATAATCACCTAAAAATAGAACAAAAATGGCAACTTATTTGGGAGCAGCAAAATAGTTTCTCAAGTGAGATTGATCCTTCTAAAAAGAAGGTATACGTTTTGGACATGTTTCCATATCCATCTGGAAGCGGTCTTCATGTTGGACATCCCCTTGGTTATACTGCCACAGATATATATAGCAGATTTAAAAGACTGAAAGGGTACAATGTTTTGCATCCAATGGGATGGGATGCATTTGGATTGCCTGCAGAACAGTATGCCATTAAAACAGGCACGCATCCAAAAAAGACCACTAGAAAAAACATCGAAAATTTTAAAAGACAAATTAAAAGCTTAGGTTTCTCCTATGACTGGAAAAGGGAGATAAATACAACCGATGAGAAGTATTACAAGTGGACCCAGTGGATATTTTTACAACTTTATTACAAGGGACTTGCTTATGAAGCAGAAGTTCCCGTTAATTGGTGTCCCGAGCTAAAAGCAGTATTAGCAAACGAAGAGGTAATAGATGGAAAATCAGATATAGGAGGCCATCCTGTTATTCGCAAACCCATGAGACAATGGATGTTTAAAATTACTGAATATGCTGAATCATTGCTCGAGGGTTTAAATGATTTAGATTGGCCAGAGAGCGTTAAAGATCTTCAAAGAAATTGGATTGGAAAATCAAAAGGGTGCAAGGTTGTATTCAAAATTGCATCAAATGAATATAATATTACAGTGTTTACCACAAGACCTGATACACTTTTTGGTGCTACTTATTTGGTTCTTGCACCCGAACATCCATTAGTAAATCAATTAACAACAGTTGAAAACAAATCAGCGATTGATGAATATGTAATAGAATCACAAAAAAAGTCGGATTTTGATAGGGGAGAGGTAAATAAAAATAAAACAGGTGTATTTACTGGCTCATATGCAATAAACCCTGTCGATAATAACAAGATTCCAATATGGATAGCCGATTATGTTTTAATGAGTTATGGAACTGGCTCAATTATGGCTGTTCCAGCTCATGATGATAGGGATTACGAATTTGCCAGCAGATTTAATCTTCCCATCAAAGAAGTAATAAGCGGAGGTAATATTAAATATGAAGCATTTACTTCAAAGGAGGCTACTATTATTAATTCATCAAATGATAGAGGTTTAAACTTGAATGAATTACCTGTTGAAAAGGGTATTATTATCATAACAAAGTGGTTAGAAGACACATCGAATGGGGAAGGCACGATTGAATATAAACTTAAGGATTGGTTATTCTCTAGACAAAGGTATTGGGGTGAACCTATTCCCATTATTCATGGCAAAGATAAAGTAATCCCATTGGACTTTTCTGAACTTCCACTAAAACTTCCTGAAGTTGATAAGTATGAACCTTCGACTTCGGGTGAATCTCCATTAGCAAATATTCCAGAGTGGTTAAATACCGAAAAAGGCAGAAGAGAGACCAATACGATGCCGCAATGGGCAGGATCTTGTTGGTATTATTTAAGATTTATTGACCCAGATAATGATGAAGTTCCATGGGACAAAAATAAAGAAAAATATTGGATGCCAGTTGATTTATATGTAGGTGGTGTAGAACACGCTGTTCTTCACCTATTATATTCAAGATTTTGGCACCATGTTTTATTTGATTTAGGATTAGTATCAACAAAAGAACCATTCAAAAAGTTATTTAATCAAGGAATGATCCAAGGAGAAGACGGACAAAAGATGAGTAAATCAAGAGGGAATGTTATTAATCCTGATGAAGTTGTCAAAGAATTTGGTGCCGATAGTTTTCGTTTGTATGAAATGTTTATGGGACCCCTTGATAAATCAAAACCATGGAATACAAAGGGTTTACAAGGATGTCATAGGTTTTTAAACAAGGTATGGAATTTGTATAAAAGCAAGGATAAATCTATAAAACAGAATTGCGTTGATGATAAAACAAGAACCCTTTTTCATATAACTATTAAAAAGGTTACGGAAGATTTAAATAATTTGCGTTTTAACACTGCAGTTTCACAACTAATGATTTTTACGAATCACCTATCATCCTTAAAAGTACTGGATAAAGAAATTCTAGAGCGTTTTTTAATCATATTAAATCCATTTGCTCCACATATTACAGAAGAATTGAATCAAAATTTTGATAATGAACCAATTACTACCATGAATTGGCCAGCTTTTAATGAAGAGTATATTGTTCAAGAAAAAGTCACTATTGCGGTACAATTTAATGGTAAAACTAGAGGGAAGCTTGAATTGGCACCTGGTTTTAGTCAAGAAAAGACTATGGAATATTTAAAAAAGTCTGCCTTTGGAAAAAAGTATTTATCTGCTGGGGAAATTGTTAAGATAATACATATACCTAATAAAATTCTAAATATTGTAATTAAATAGTTTTAAATAAAAGATAAAGTAAGAAGTGTAGGAGCATATTATGAAAAACCCATTACTAAGTTTCTCGA